>JAYRWN010000087.1:0-7984 GCA_041917975.1 Saprospiraceae bacterium
TCCTCATTTTCCACCTGAGTAATATCAACCCCGTTAATCCCAAACCCAGCTTTTAATATTTCCGAATCCATCCCTTCTTTTTTATCTAATTTAGTGTTTTTAATCATATTCCCACGTATCCATTTCTACGATGAACCATAAAATAAGGTGAAGGAACAGGACAGGCTGCGTCCTGAGTCAAAACGGGTATAAAAGGCCATTGAGCAGTTAATGATTTTTCTTCTACTGGAAAAAAAATTGCTCTGGCGGCCGGTGAGGTACAGTTCGCCCGGCTTTTTTCGCCCCCCAATCTTATCGTCCGGCTTACGCACAAAAAATGAAGTAAATGCCACTGAAGAGCACCCATAAGTAACCGGAGCGTGCGTTGTGTATGCATCTGGATAATCCTGATGGTGAACGAAGATCAGCGAAATATAATAAATAATTGGGCATAAAACAATATTTAGGCATGGATTTATGGTTGGGCCCGGTATATCCCCGATCTGCAGATGATCTTTCTCGCAATAAACTATTTGAAACCCAAACCACGCCCCATAAACAGATAAACAGATAAACAGATAAACCGATTACGCTAGCTGAAAACTTTTATCCGTTGGGCCAATTAAAATTGGCCAAACACAATATTATGCCAAAACGCTCAACATTTTATGGTTAAGGTACTAATACCCACAGAGTATCCCTGGCCCCATAGTTTTCAGAAATGACCTTGAATTTGATCAGGGAAGGCTGGTTAGGTCGCGAAATTAGCAACGTGGTTATTTCGCCGATGAGGGTAAAAAAAAGTTCACTGAGGTGGTTATAATCCGGCGTTTTCCGGTATTAACGATCAAACAGATTACTTCACAATTTAAATCAACGAAAAATGTTTAGGAATACATTCTCATTCGAAGGCCGGATCAGGAGAACTGAATACGGACTTAGCCTGCTTATCGTTTATGCTTGGGCATTTATTACCGGTGGCTTAATGGTATTGGCTGAAAGTGAAATAATGATCCTGCTCCTAATTCCGAACTATTGGTTTCTCTTTGCGCAGGGAGCAAAACGCTGCCATGACCGGGGAAATAGCGGCTGGTATATGTTCATTCCTCTCTATGGACTTTGGATGTTATTTGCCGAAGGAGATAAGGGACCGAATAAATATGGTGCCGATCCCAAAGAAATGGTGCTTCCTGAAACAGTAATGGCATTGGACACTGTAAGTGAAAGTAATTCTTAAATAAGGGCGTTTCTGGGTATGACGTCACATTAATTTCATTACCGGCAGGATCAGGTATCCGGACTATGAGTATGCATATCCGCCATCAAAAAATGAAGTCCATGTGGGTAGCAGCACCTGATTAATCCGATGGCCGGCTATCAACACATTTGATTTTTAACTTTCAATAATTCAAAAACTAAAAAGACATGAAAAAACTAACTTTAATCACCTACCTGCTTTTCACCGCATCTGTTTTGTTTATCGGTTGCTCCAAAGAAGATATGGCAGCACCTCCGGACTTTCGCGGGGTCTGGACGGGTATAACATCCCAGGGTAATGCCATTAGTTTTAAAGTGGATTCAAACCAGGTCATGAGTTTAAAAATTGAGGTAGATGTAAAAGGAAACTGCAATCATTCCGGACTGGGTAGAGAGTACTTTCTGAATTTTCCCATTTTGAAAGTTATCAATGAATACACCTTTAAGACTTCGGCTGGTCAGGATCTGTTGAATGGAACATTCACCAGCTCTGAAAGTGCAAATGGTGAGTTTTATTTTGTCTCAGAAGGCAATCCCTTTGGCTGCCGGTCCGTCGGTCAAGGAACCTGGACCGCTAGGAAGATGTAAAAATAAAAACCGCTCGAAACCATTTTAAGTCGTGTTCTTGCCGTGTTCAGCTCAGAATTTAATCACACCAAATTAAACAACAGAAATATATTTTCCAATGAATGACCTTCTCAACATGTTATGCCATATCAAACCGGATGAATCGGGCAAAGCTCTTACAATCATCTACCGTGCTAACAAAGGAACACTGCATCCGAAATATCTAGGCATTCTTGTTAACAGCCAATTCGGGGGAGTGCGGGTGATCAATGAAGAAGAGGCTGCACGTGCAATGAGAATCTTCGACAGCGCTAGTCTTGATATAAGGAAGAAAGCAATCTGGAGAGAGCGTGCAGGAATCATGTCAGGGCTAAAAGACGTCGATCTCAAAACGTGGATCGAAAAGAAAAAATGAGTGGTAGTCTAAATGCGGAGTTCTCCGATTGCACTTTAGTCGATTTGAAATATGTTAGTAATAAATAATTCAAAAAAGGTAAATTCTTTTTATATTGACCGTAGAAAAATATTCTGTTAAATGTTGGATTTAATCGTAGTTGCACTGGTTATTGTAATAATTATTAGTGACCATAGATCAAGACAAAAGCTCAATGGAGCTACAATTCTACTTACCTTGGAAACACATACCACTTTCTTAAATGGTGTATGCGCTTTCATTGGAGTGCCAATCGGAATTTACACTTTGCTAACAAGGGGGATATTTTTTTACCTCGTTTTGGGTTGCGCCTGTGCCGTGATATCCTTCAAAGATAATCGATTCAAACTTACTGATAGAGGACTTTGGCATATGAGTTGGTTCCCACGAGAGAAGGTAACAAAAATGATTCTCGAGAACGGCAAACTCCTAATAACTATTGGATCGAGGAAAAAAATTAAAATTTCGGTCCCTGAGAAAGATCATGAGACGACGCGGATGGCAATTGCTGAGTATTCGGGCAATTAAATAGGAGCGCTGATTCCATATTACGCACATTTTTATGAATTATCGTCCGTAATTGTTTGTAAAAAAAGGGAAAGTACTTTTTTCGAAATAAATGATCTTTTATTTGTTCCGAGAATTTAATTATATATTGAAACGCAATACATATGAAATGTACAAATTGGATGATCATCAGCTGTGTTCTTGTGAACTGCTTACTGATCGTCGGCTGTGGTAATAAAAGTAAGATTCTTGGCAGGTGGACGAACGATGATTTCGGAGAAACCTACGAATTTCGTGCAGACGGGAAGTACGAGTATAGCGGATCTGGAAATATACGTCATATTATCAGCGTCTACTCTGTAGAGGGCAACCATCTGTATCTCACCGTGAGAATGCCTTCAAATGGAGAGTGGCGTGATGAGATCACCGTTTACAAAATCAATATCAAAGGGGATGTGCTGACGCTGACGAGACCGACAGAACCGAATGTAACATATTCCCTCCCGTCGATCGAGTACAAGCGTGTACGGTGAAAAAAGAATTTAAATTATCAGGAGGTGCTGCAGCATTTTAATAGGACAGTCTGTGGTAATGGCTGGCGGTTAAAATCAGACCCCGTTACCTGACAGGGTAAATGTTGCAGTCCCTAAGCCAGACGCGCCGGATTCAAACAGGATATTAATTTTTTTTAACCCCGAAGGGGTGTCATAAAACTAGAGGGACAATACAAAGTCCGAAAACCCCGAAGGGGTGGCATAATATCAGGAAATCGAAGGCCTTGGTGTAAAACGAAAGTCTGCATGATAACTGCCGTTTCATACTAAGGACAATCTGATGAGATTTTTTGCCAAAAAAGGTCAAGATTGTAAATTTTAAGCCCCTAAAAATTAAGCCCTTATTACCAAAATAATTCGTAACTATGGAGATGAAAAAGACCAAAAAAGCGTAAAGCTGAAAATCCGTTAAGAGTAGTTAATGTTTAAAATAGTTTACCTATGAAAAGTTTATTTTTTGTGATTTTAACCATGAGTTTTACTGCTGTTGTGGCTCAAAAACCGAAGATCGAATGGGCAGATATCCCGGCAGGGACTTTCACCATGGGCAGCCCAGCCACTGAAGTAGATAGGGGCACCGATGAAATACAGCACCAGGTAAGCCTAAGTGCTTTTAAGATGAGCAAGACGGAGATTACCGTAGCGCAGTTTAAAGCATTTGTGGAGTCGACCGGTTATGTGACTGACGCAGACAAAGGGACGGACTACAGTGGAAGTTTTATCTGGTCAGGCACTAGATTCGAAATCAAAGCCGGTGTAAACTGGACCTGTGATGTCAAGGGGAATCCAAGGCCGGATGGGGAATACAACCAACCGGTGCTCCATGTGAGTTGGAATGATGCGGTGGCCTTTGCTGAGTGGATGGGCTGTCGTCTGCCCACGGAAGCGGAATGGGAATATGCCTGCCGGGCCGGCACGAGCACGCCATTTCATACTGGTGACAATGTGACTACCGCGCAGGCGAATTACAATGGTAATTATCCTTATAACAACCAGGCCAAAGGGGAATACCGCGAAAAAACGCTGCCCGTGGGCAGTTTTAAACCGAATGCCTTTGGGCTTTACGATATGCATGGCAACGTATGGGAATGGTGCAGTGACTGGTATGGAGCGTATAGCACAGAAAACCAAACTGATCCTAAAGGTCCGGAATCGGGGTCGAACCGAGTGTTCCGCGGCGGCAGCTGGTACAGCTATGCGCAGTTTTGCCGGTCGGCGTTCCGCAACAGCAGCAATCCAGACTACCGCTACTTCAATCTCGGTTTTCGCGTCGTTTCTCCCCAGTAAACAGAGGGAAATACCTCCATTCTTTTAAGCCGAATGAGTTGGCTAAAGGGGAGGGAGGGACGACCGATCAAAAAGCCAACGAGTACTAAAATACCGCCTTTGGCGGTCGAAATTTATTTTTGTAAAAAATGCAAATACGGATATTTAATGTACCCATTACGGATAACGGGGAGTCGGAACACCAAACAGGATATTAAATTTTTTTGAACTCCGAAGGGGTGTCATGATTATAGACCGATTAACAATACAAAATCAGAAAACCCCGAAGGGGTGGCATATATCGGGAAATCGAAGGCCTCTAGAGGAACCTGTCGAAATTTAAAACTAAAAAATTACTCAATTAAGAAGCCGATTGGGGTATGGTTGATATTTATAACGCCAAATATTTTTAGAGTTTTTCAACAGTCTCCCAGCTGTCTCGATTCTATTCAGTTTGTTTTTCATACATGATAAATTGCATTTCATCGATCATCTGAAAAACTGAATCTGCGGAAATTAAAGGAATGTTCATATAAATTGAAGTTGCACCGATAATGGCATCTGGTAATCTAATTCTATTTCTCTGCTTTAATTTTACGGTTGTTTGTTTTATAGATTCATTCAGGTCTACGATAATGCAATCTTTGAGAAAATTTTCGATGCGCTGATGTTCATCTAATGTAATGCCTTTAAATCCCAATAATTCGAGTTCTGTTATGAAGGAAACATATACATTCTTACTGTCTAAAATTTCAGCTAGGACTGTATCACCAGATAAGAGATATAAAGCAATATTGGTGTCAATTAGAATATTTTCACCATTCACTTCGCATCATTTTTTGGAGTTCTATGGGATCCTCTTTTAGTTTTATCTTGCCGCAATGTTTAAATGCCTCTAGTTTGCCTTTACGTTCCAATTCTTTGAGCGTTTTTTTTATCTTTTCCTTGTCTTCTGTTGATTTTATTGTCACGGTCATTTCAGGCCTATTTGTTACAAAAATATAAAATCTTGGCGATTTGGTTGCTAGTTTTCATTCTTTATTGTTGGATCGAATGGACTGGCGATAACCTGCGTTCCCGGTAAGGGGCTGATGTAGTAAGGCTTATATTAATTGGGATTTTTTACTCTTTTCCCCATCCGTGATACGGATAGTGGGTGTCAGCAAGCTCCGGATCCTGCCCTCTTCCTCTCTTCCTGATCCGGCAAAAGGGGTGCATGCTCCGGATTCTTGCCTTGTGGAGCTTCTGAAGTGTTTCCTACTCGTAAGTGATTCCCATCTTTTTACTTGGGGGGTCAGTATCAGTGGGATTGGCACATCGCTCTCTTTTTCTAACCCTATCTTAACAATATTCCGAATTTCGGTCTTAGCAGGTCAGCATGGTCCGGAATATACATGTAAATGACGTCTAATGGAATGTGGCCTTACAGCACACCCTGAAAAGACGAAAATCATATACTGTACGAAGGACGGACGTAGTCAGGATGGACATTCCGTGCAGTTTGACTTTCTGTGGTTTAGTTTTAGGCCTATCATGTTTAGATTGAGATAGGGAGGACACTTTTTGTAATATGAGAAGGAAATCAAAGAAGCGAATTTTAATGGATTTGCGAGAACTTAACTTTCAGAATAAAAGCCAAGTCGGTCTCCAAAATATAGCTATTCTGCTCAATCCCAGGATCAGAGGATGGCTAAACTATTATGGTAAAATCAATCGAAGAAGTCTAAAGCCACTCTTCTATTATCTCCACCAACGAATAATTAAGTGGATATTAAACAACTACAAACGCTTCAAAGGAAGCAAGGTCAGGGCTGCAAAGTGGTTAAGACAAATGACTTGCTACTATCCCAATTTATGCTACCACTGGGCACTCGGTTATAGACTATCCTGAGCAACATTCCGAAGAAGCGTAAGGTTGTTTTACCGATGGAAAGCCTTACCCGTCTAACTTCTGCTTATAACAAGTAAATGCGAATTTGTGATACAATTTTATTTCGGGAAATAGGGGCGCAGGTCAGTTTTATTGCCGGTATTTCCCGAGCACCGGTTTGCCTGGATAGGTATCCGGAACGGTATTTCCATTTATTATTACTGGAAGCCCATTCACCAGGACATGCTCAATACCCGCCGAAAACCGCAACCCGGTAAAATCCGCCTGGTCGATAACAGTAGCTGGATTAAAAACAGTGATGTCGGCATCACAACCCACCTGCAGGCGGCCTTTCAGACGCATGGTGGGGGCTATACCTTCCAGGCGCCGGGCCGGCATAATGGTCATTTTTTTTAAGGCGTCCATCAAGCTCAACACCTTTTCTTCCCGCACATAACGTCCCAGCACCCGGGAGAAGGTGCCGGCGGTGCGCGGATGGGCTTTGGGGGCGTAGGGCATGCCATCCGATCCAATCATGATCCGCGGGTCTTGTAAGCCCTGCTTGATCCACTCCGGTTTCATCATATGAATGATGACCACACCGCCCTTTTGACGATAGGTTTTAAACGTTTCAGCGTTGAGTCGTTCGCCGGTAGCTTCCCATTGAATATCGCCATAACTGATGCCTAATTTCTCCTGCCAGCCTTCATCAAAGATGGCCGACTCCAGTGAAGTAGACGCCGCGGTGTAGGGATAGAGTTCGGTGGTGACATCCAGCCCCCGGGTCTGGGCCGCAGCTACCATATCCAGGGTCACCTGAATTTCTCCCAACGAGAGGCTGTTGGCGTGCACAATGTGCAGGGGAGCTCCGGTGGTGATGGCATTGGATATAGCTTCCTGGATGCCCGGCATCCCGAAGCCGCGGGTATGAGAAAATACAGGCACCTGATTGGAGGCGGCAAAAGCATATACCTGAAATATTTCCCCGTGTTTCGCTCCCGGGTAATAACCTACGGGAACCCCGATGCCCAAAGCGCCTGCCGCCAACTCCCGCTCAAAATGTGTCGGCATGACGGCTATTTCCTCCGGCGTCAGACTCTGATAATTAGCCCTGCCCAAGTTGATCATCAGTTTATCAAGCTGTGTGCTTTCCAAGCCCTCGCTTTGAATGATTTTTTCGGCTTGGGCAAAATAGTGTTTATAACTATCCATACTCAGGCTGCGCAAAATACCGTGGGGGACGGATGCGCCATAATTCACGATGGTCTTACCTCTTTTGTTTTCTATCCATTCGCGCAAAAAGGGTACGCCACCCTCTAATTCCAACGCCGTGGTCACACCGTCATGCACCTGGTATTCGTGGGCTGTCGGCGTCATGCCATGCACATGCAAGTCAATAAAGCCGGGAGCTACTACCAGGCCAGTGACATCCAGAACGGTCTTGCCCTGCAACGGAGTCCTTGAAATTTCGAGGATACGGTTACCTGAAATGCCGACGTGACGGATAGCATCCAGGCCGGTTTCGGGGTCCATGACGCGTCCTCCCTGTAA
>JAYRWN010000088.1:0-4955 GCA_041917975.1 Saprospiraceae bacterium
GAGACCACTGCAAGGCCCATGACCGATGAACAATCGTGTGCCTCGATAAGAGGTACTGAACGACCGAATGCTTTGTATGGCTATGGCATTATCGATGTCCAAGCGGCCATTTTGGCAGCCAAAAAGAGCCATACCGAAGAAACATCTCATGCTATATTATTGACCATTTACCCTAATCCAACCTCGGGTTCACTTTTGGTCCAGGATGTGGCCCCCGGGAGTATGTTTCGTTTATTTGATGTACATGGTCGCCAGGTGATGAAACAAATATGTTATGCAAACACTTGTCCACTGGACCTTAATGGTTTACTTCCCGGGTTTTATTATCTGCAAATGACTCGTGGAAACAGCGTAAAATCAGCGAAAATAGTAAAGATATAAGTTACATATACCTCCCGTTGTTTATTGACTTGAAGTTAAATTTTTGCAAATTTACCAAGCGGCCCAGCCAACAAACGTTCTGGTCATGACGTTACTTGAGCAGAAAGAATTAAAACACCGCTGATATGTCGGCAAATCAAATCTTGTATTTCATCGCGTACAATCTTGGACGCCCTTTCGAAAAACTAGATCCTTCTTGGGATCTGTTTAATGACTTAGGGTTAAATAATATGGAGAAAATGGACTTGATTTTTCGTTTGGAGAATTTTCTGAATATTGAATTGAACGACGCGGAAATAGCAGATATCCGGACTATCGAGGATTTATGTGGAACTTGTCTGTTGGCTACTTCACATCAGTCTTTGATGGAGGTTTGAGCCAAATATCGCTCAGCCGCCAATAAACCTATTATACTCATGCTATCCGTGATGAGGCCCTTATCCACCATAGCCACGGCGTCCGCTAACTTTAGACGTTGCACACGCATATCAGCTTCGGTATCTTCCCGCAATGCAGATCCAAAAGATAAAGACTGTGCTAAAAAAATATACCCTACTTCGTCGGAGACCGAGTTAGATAAGTGCGTTTTGCGGAGTTCTGTCCATTTGTCGGCTAAAATTCCAGTTTCTTCCAGGAGTTCACGTTGCGCTGAAACAAGAATATCAACATCTAATGGACCACCCCCTTCCGGGATTTCCCAGGACCATGCATTTAACATATACCGCCATTGACCGACCAGCCAGGTGTAACCATCTTCATCGATGGGTACTATGCCGATGGCAAAATTTTTAAAATGCACGCTCCCATAGATTCCGGGCTTTCCGGCAGGATTTATTACCTGATGCTCATCCACTTTTATCCATGGATTCTCGTATATCGGTCGCTTTGACAGCGTGGTCCATGGATTTCCGTTAGTATTCATCCGGTATTGAGTTTTATTTAATAGTCGTCGTTTGGAGAATGGACTCTGCGGATAACTGGAAGGTGCCGGTGTGATCCGGCCGGTCCAAATGTACGGGCTGAATGGTGTTGAGCAAATCAGGCATCCACGGCGCTTCTATTTTCAGGTAATTATCAGTATAACCGCTGAGTTGACCGGTTTCCTTGCTTTTTTCAAATAACACTGGTCTCACCGAGCCGACGTGGCGTTGCACGAAAGCCAGGCGTTTTTTTTCAGACAAAATACTTAACATCTCCGTCCGTTCCCGCCTTACGTCCATAGGTACCGGGTCGGGGAGAGTCATCGCCATTGTATTCGGTCTTTCAGAGTAGGTGAATACATGCAGATAGTCCACGTCCAACTCCTGGATATACCGGTAGGTGGTTAGAAAATCCTCTTGCGTCTCGCCTGGAAACCCCGTGATGATATCCACCCCAATACAACTGTCCGGCATAACAGTTTTAATGCGTGCGACACGATCTGAATATAAATTTGTACGGTATCGGCGGGCCATAGCCGCCAATTGTTTGTCATTACCGGATTGCAGGGGCAGATGAAAGTGCGGAACCAGCTTGGCAGATGCGGTAACAAAATCAATCACCGCATCCGAGCAAAGATTGGGCTCGATGGAGGAAATCCTGTATCGCTCTATGGCTTCCACCTGTTCCAAAGCCTGGAGCAAGGCTAAAAAATTGGTTTTCCGCTGAAACTTGGCACCTGTTTCCTGGTAATATTTCCCGAAATCTCCAAGATTAACTCCGGTCAGTACGATTTCTTTAATGCCTTTGGCGGCTATTTCTGCGGCTTGGCTGACCACTTCGGCGATGGGAGCACTGCGGCTATGACCTCTGGCCAGGGGTATAGTACAAAATGCACAATGGTAGTCGCACCCATCCTGTACTTTCAAAAAACTGCGGGTTCGATCGCCGTAAGAAAACGCCGATTGAAAGGAAGATAACGTGTCCACCGGACTTACCGCTATCTGGCCGGTTGCTGGGCCAAGCTGATCTAAAAACTCCAGAATCTTAAATTTCTCTCCGGCACCCAGGACCAGGTCTACCCCCGGTATGGCCGCGATCTCTTCGGGTTTTAGTTGGGCATAACAACCCATCATCACAATTTTTGTCAGGGGATTTTTTTGCCGAGCTTGACGCACGGCTTTCCGGCACTTCCGGTCCGCAAAATCCGTCACCGAACAGGTATTGATGACGTAATAATCTGCACTATGCTCAAACGGTACGACCAGATAGCCTGCTTCTTCGAACAATCGTCCTATGGAGGACGTCTCCGAGTAGTTTAATTTACACCCTAAGGTATGGAAGGCTACCGTATGCGGCGTGGACATTTGATTATGCTGATTTCCATTTTATGTTACAACCTATGCTGGGCCGTTGCACGGGATTGACCGGTTTCCCCGTTAAAATAGCTTCCAGCGCTGCCCTAAGATCCCTTCCCGTAACTGGAATGTCCGTTTTAGGACGGCTATCATCAAGCTGTCCGCGATAGACCAACTCGAGTTGGTCATCAAAAAGGTAAAAATCAGGTGTGCAGGCCGCATCATAAGCCCGGGCTACCTCCTGGCTTGCATCATATAAATAAGGGAACGTATAACCGACTTTCTCGGCTTGCTCATGCATTTTATCCGTACCATCCTGCGGATAAGTGGCTATATCATTCGAGCTGATAGCAATAAACTTTACGCCACGCGGTTGATAGTCTAAAGCCAGGCGCACAATTTCTTCATTCACGTGCAGCACATAAGGACAATGGTTGCAGATAAACATAATGAGAGTTGCCTTTTCCGACTTCTGACTGGACAAGGTAAACGTTTGCCCGGATACTGTGTCGGGAAGACTAAACCCGGGTGCTTTAGTCCCTAGTGGTAACATGTTAGATTCTGTCCTGGCCATAACTTCTATTCTTGAGGTAATAGCGAAAATTGGCGACAAAAATACATCAATTTTGCCAACCTAATTACCTTTCACCCGGTAAGGAACAAACCTAATATACGCTTAATAAAATCGGCATCAAGCCTGCAGCATTTGTAAAATATCGGTGGGACGCTGACAAACCAATTTACGGGAACCACGGATGGCAATGGGGAATTTAATCAAATCAGGGTTTTTTGATAAGACGGTTACCCACCCTTCATCATCGAATTCTTTGCCCTTGATGTGGTCGCGGTAATAAGGATGAGCCTTATTCAGGAGATCTTTCGGATGCATGGACAAACCATCCAATATGGATAACCAGTTCATCCCGCTGGTGCTCACCTTAGAAAAATCAAAAGCCTTGATATGTTTAGTCAGCGACAAGGCGTTAGCTAAAGTTTTTCGATCCGATGTTGATTCCGGATGATAAAAAAGCAATATTTCCCTATCGTGGGTTTTCATGTTATTTTATTTTGCTCATTTCCAAATATAAACAATAACAAAATATAAAACAAATTATTATTAGTATATTTTATGGTTCTTAGTAAATTCTAATTTTGCACCAAATTACCTGGGGTAAATCATCTTTCCTCACATGTATTACTTCTTCGCGATCAGCCGATTTACATAGTATAAAGAAAAATATGCGGACTTTAACATCTTCAGCGGTTCTCAGTCGGCTCAACTAAGACGCTTTATCGCTAATTTTACTGTTTAAGCTATATTGAACGTCTTTACTTTGGATAACTTTAAGTGACTGTATGCATCTAAAACTCTACACTCTCCTTACCATACTAGTTCTCTCTGCATCCGGCCTTTCGGCCCAGGATTGTCGGTTTAACTGCACCAGCGTGAACGTGCCATTAAACGAGACCTGTCAACGCCTGCTTTCCCCGGAAAGTATGCTCCTCAATCCTGAACCATTATGCCTTCCCAGGATGAAGGTGATAGTATTCGATCAGAATGGCCGAAATTATGGTAATCTCGTCACCAGCCAGGTCGCCGGATACAAACTAACCTACAAAGTAGTAGATACCACTACCGGTAACCACTGTTGGGGACACCTCACCGTCATGGATAATATGCCACCCACCAATACCCTTCCGGACACCACCATCAACTGCACCGATCCCCTGCCGGAGATCTACAACCTGCGCGATAGTTGTGGGGCACCGGTCAGAGCTATTGTCCTGAGCAATACCACCATAGATTACCCCTGCGGGAGTACGTTTATGAAACAAATCACCAGAAGGGTGCGTTTGTCCGATCCCTGGAATAATAGCCGGGATGTTACTCAAATCATCTATGTGCGGCCGGTAGCGCTAGTCGCCATCATTTGCCCTGACGATGAAATTCTTAATTGCGATGTAAAAATAAATGGTCGATTGGCCTTAACTGATCCCACCTACGCCACACGGGATAACGACGGTTATTACCACCCATTGCCGGTAGTCAACGCGAGTGGCCAAAGCATAGGTTTGGTCGACCCACCTTCCTATCTCAATAGCATGAGCCAACGCATCTACCTGAATGCCCAAAGCATCCAGCACTGCAAATGGGCCATGAGTTATGACGATATGGTGTTTCCTACCTGTCAGGGTGTTTATAAAATAAGACGGACCTGGTATATCCGCGATTGGTGTAATCGCACTGAAGCCACCTGTACCCAATGGATCAGCATCAAAGAAGTAGGTTATCCTGCA
>JAYRWN010000089.1:0-2099 GCA_041917975.1 Saprospiraceae bacterium
GCCATATAATTGACCAACCTCCTGAAACCAGGGTTCATGGTTTTGATCAAAACCTTGATTAAGATGCACCATATTACGTGGATATTGATAATAAAAACCAAAACCCAGTTTATATCTAAAGATGTCCAAAGCATCAGGCTCGGGCGCTGTTTTTCTCAAATATTCCGTCATCGGCCGCATATCTAAAGTCATAATATCCGGCCAACTATTATTATCTAAATCACCCACAGCATTACCCATGGAAAATTGGCTGTGGCAAGGCATCGAATGGCTCCTATCAGAAAATGTTCCGTCGTGATTATTGATATACAGATAATCATTTTCATGAAAATCATTACTCACATAGATATCCGGCCAGCCATCACGATTAAAATCACTAATATTTACCCCTAATCCATACCCCAATACACTACCAAAAATACCCGCTTGTTTACTAATGTCCGTAAACATTTGCCCATCATTACGAAATAGTTTGTCTCCGGAGAGAATATCTTGTGTAAAGCGCATTGCGGTATCCCGATAAGATTCGGCACTATGCACTGAATGACACAATAAATACATGTCCAGGTCCCCATCCTGGTCATAATCAAAGAATGCAGATTGGGTCGCATACCCTTGAAACGCCAAACCATAATCCTGCGCAGATTCTTTAAAACGAAGGTTACCTTGATTAATATAAAGCTCGTTTTGTCCTTTTAAAAACAAATGCGACCCCACCTGACAAAGGTATATATCCAATAAACCATCCACATTGACATCAACCATACTTACCCCGGTATACCATCCGCCTTTTGAACGCAAGCCCGCAGAAGTCGTAATATCTTCGAAAAAGAAGTTGCCTTTATTTAAATACAGTTTATTTTCGCCCCGGTTGGAAGTGAAAAACAACTCCGGCAAACCGTCTCCATTTAAATCTCCGCCGGCTACGCCACCCCCATTGTAAGCATATAAATAATTAATAATATTTATGGAGTCATCCGGGTCAATTCTATTTATAAAATCTATACCCTGTTGCTTGGCATCCACGGCATGGTAAATAGTCCTGGACTCAACCTGATCATGACGGGCCGTACAGTAACTTAACATAAAAAGAATAACCAAAATAGAACTACTTGGCCAACGCATAAGCCTCCAGATAATCGTTATTTTTTGCCACCAATAACAGATCGCCGTTTTTAGTTGCTTTCAGAATTTTCATTGCTCTTACCTGACCGCTTAGGTTCAGTCCGCTTATTCGATTCTCTATAAACGTAAAAGTCCCATCACCATTGCCTTTTAATAAGGTCCCATGGCTGGCATCATATCGTCCTGCTTCTGGTTTTACCTCATAAAGATTACCCCCTAATAAAAGATCCGTTTTCCCATCCTGATCAAAATCATAATCCACGATACTGTATACGATGGAGCTCTGTGCCGGTTTGGGCAGAGGAATCACATTAAACTTTTTACCTTCTTCATTTATAGCCACAAAATGATCCAGGCGGTGAATATTTAATTCTATAGATTTTGAAAATTGCACCGGATCAAACAAATCCTCAATACTGCGCTGAGCAAATTCGTCATAATGCAATATTTGTTTTTTTAATGATGGAATTTGTGCTACTAAATCGTGTTTCAAAATAAAGGGATATTTTTTTTCTCCTTCGATCATAGTAAATATTTGCTCTACCGTACCATTCTGATCGTAGTCATTAATATATAATTGCAAAGGGTATTGATTGGAGGCATGAAAACGACTGTTAAGGCCCAAATTACCAACCACAATATCGGGATACTTATCCATGTTTATATCCGTCACCAGCACCGTCTGGAAATACCCGTTTTCCTGTAAACCCCAGGCTGAACTTCTATTAATCCATCGACCATTTTCCTGAATAAGAATAGTTATAGGCATCCACTCACCGATGACGACCAGGTCCAGATCGTTATCCAAATCCAGATCAACCCATTGTGCATCTGTGATTAATCCGAGTTTATTTAATTCTGGTGCACGGTCCTTTGTCTGATCAGAAAAATTACCCTTGCCATCATTGATTAACAGATAACCATTCATGGGCATACCATAAAATTTAGGCTCCAGCCGGATACCTACGAATAAA
>JAYRWN010000090.1:0-3069 GCA_041917975.1 Saprospiraceae bacterium
GGTAGATTAATAACAGCTCACGCCGAATAAAAAATACGATTGGTAGGAATAGTTCAGGACATGATCACCATGTGGTGACGTTGCATCTTTATTACAGCAGGAGATTCAAAAAATGCGCTGAAATTTCGGTTCAGGAAATTCAAGCATTATCACCCTAAAACGGTGACAGATTCAACTTATTTTAAGCAAAGAAAAAAAATGCAAAAAATTAATTTTCTAATCTACAATTGATAAAGTTTATTCAATTCAAGTTGGTATTTTTCCAGAATAATTTTTCGTCGTGGTTTATGGATGGCGGATAAATCCCCACTTTGCACGTGCCATTCATCCGCTACTAATAAGAATTTCCGGATCATTTCGTGACTGGCTAATTGGGTGTTCGCCTCATCAACTATGGACTGGTAAGCCTGGACAACTTTCAGATTATGGACCATATATAACGGTGCGGTCCAGTGGACCTCATGCTGGTGGCACCATTCTTCCAAGCGCTGAAAATCGGGTTTAAGGATAGCGATAATATAGGGTTTTTGAAATCCTTCTACACAACTAAACTCCACCAATGGATGACGTTCTAATAAACTGGTTATGCGTGCGGGATATACAAATTTTCCCGAGGAGGTTTTAAACACCTGTGAAACCCGGTCGGTTACTGCCAGGAACTTTTTGTCTACCCATTTGCCGAGGTCGCCTGTTTTTAACCATCCGTCGGTGGTAAATACTTCCGCATTTAGGATAGGGTTAGTATAACCAAGCATCACATTAGGTCCTTTTACCAGTATTTGTCCTAAACCTTGATCATCGGGCTGATCTATTTTTACCTCTACTCCCGGCAGCGGTATGCCTGCGGTGCCAAAACGAAATTGACCGGGCTCGAAGCGATTTAATGAAATTACCGGTGAAGTTTCTGTCATCCCATAGCCTTCACGTATAGGGATTCCGGCAGCTGAAAATAAGCGGGCAATGCCTGCCCGCAATGCAGAACCTCCTACAATGACTCCTTTTACTTCACCACCCAGCATCTTGCGCCAAACCCGATATACCAATACATGAATGATAATTCTTTTAAAATAATAGGCTATCGTCTTGCTTTGGTCCGGGCCATATTTTTCGCCGATCCGCAAAGCCGTGTTTAATAATTTTTTAGTTATTCCACGTTCAGCTTTGCGACGAGCTAACAGCGTTTCATAAAATCGTTCCAAGAGTCGAGGTACTGCCGTAAAATAATGTGGGCGGATGGTTTTGATATGCAAGAGGACTTCTTTCGGGTCCGGAAGAAAATAGATGTGGCACCCATAAATTAGATAAGACCATACTACCACTCGCTCAAAGATGTGGGCTAAAGGTAAAAATGACAAGGTTCGCTGGCCTCTGCGTACCGGCACGGAAGCTACAATCGACTTAAGGTTGGAAACGATATTTTGGTGTGATAACATTACACCTTTCGGCAATCCTGATGAGCCCGAAGTGTACACGATGGTTGCCAGGTCTTCCGGTACAATCGTGGCATCAAATAATGGCATGCCGCGATATTTATCCAATTCAGCAACCGAAGGTATTTGATAATGCGGCACGCTCACCATGGCGAGTAAATCGCTGTGAAACGTGTGAAAGATGCAGCGAAGACGAGCATCGGCACTGATGAATCTCATATCACTTTCCGGGGTGAGGTCATGGATGAGAATTGGCACAATTCCTTCTGTCATCGCCGCTAAATCCAAAGCAAGCAGCCCGGCTGTGGCATGGCGAAATAAAATCCCGATGCGGTCACCTTTCACCAGGCCCTGACTCAGAAGTAAAGCCCGGTGAGCTTTAATGTTTTCGGCTAAATTACTTATGGTGGTTTTATCCCAATGTTCCGGTGCAGTAAGCTCATAGAGCCCACCTTCGTCCGGATGTCGTCCCAGATGAAAATCAATTAGGTCAAAAATGCGGGTAAAATCCATTTATCCCGGTTGTACACCCGAAAGTATTAAAAATGTTTCTCCATAAAGGCTAATATGCCCTGAAATATTCTAGCTGTTCCCATCATTTTAAAATTATATCGCAGCGGAGGATGTATGATAATAGTGACTGGTAAGGGATGGAATGCTTTCTCTAAAGTGAGGATTTTGTTTTGCAAATCCGCTGGTTCGTGATCATTAGTAAGGTAGGTTAATACGCTGGTATCCGGCCAGTCATGATTAAGCGTGCTCAATTCTTCTGCATCCACATTCATTCCAAAATTGATCGGGCGGAAACCCCCTAACAGCAATAAATAATGTACTATGTAGAGAAGATAATTTTTTAAATCAAATTCAGGGGAAAAAAGAATAATCCGTCGTGAGGAAGCCGGTAAATTGGTCTGTAAATGATCGATGAGGACGATCATTTTGCGCTTTATGAGTTGACCCAAAAACCTTTCATGCATGACGCCAACCGATCCGGTGAGCCACAAGATTTGCAGGCGATCAATGACCGGTAAAATAAAATCGCGGATGATAAAACGAGGCAATATAAGTTGTTGCAGTTGATTATATCTCCGCTCAAAACTTTCTGCATCCAGGCGAACGATGTCATCCACCCAACTGTCCAAAACATCATCTATGGTCCCGGTAGCGGTCTGTAGACTTTGAGTGAGTTCAAGGCGTTCGTCGGCTGTCTTATCCATAAGGGTCGATATTTTCCAGCCATTTTCTTTAAGGATGCAAATATCCCTTAAGCGCTCGAAATCATCCTGATCATACACCCGTTGGTTTAAGGCATTTCGTTTGGGTTGCACCAGATTATAGCGCTTTTCCCAAGAGCGGAGAGTTTGAGGATTAATTGATAATAACGCTTCTATGTCCTTGACGCTGTATTGCAATTTCTTTTATCAGTAGGTTTTCTATTCAGCAAGGAAACATCAAGCAGGGTTCAGATGTTTAATGATTTGACTTTTCACAAAATAAGGATGAAAATAGGCATAGTTTGTTACCCTACCTTTGGAGGTAGCGGGGTTGTGGCTACTGAATTAGGTATGGCCCTGGCTCGTCGCGGTCATCAGATTCACTTCATCACCTACCGCAGACCTGCCCGGCTTATTCACTATCA
>JAYRWN010000091.1:0-41574 GCA_041917975.1 Saprospiraceae bacterium
TGGGACGAGATCATTGGCCGTCATAAGAGAAAGGGAAATCAAGTCGAAGAAATCAAGGCAATTTATAAAAGAATTAATTGACAAATCAGCTGGCTAGAGCGTCCCGAGGAAGGACGGGAAGGTCAGGGGTTCGACTCCCTTACCTCCACTTTTTAGATTAAAGTGGACACCTATTGGGTTTATATCATCTATTCAAAAACCATCAACCAATATTATGTAGGAAACACGCATAATTTGGAAGAGAGAATTTATCGGCACAACAATTCGGGCTCAAAATCGACAAAGAAAGCAAAGGACTGAATTGTTCCAAAGAACAAAATTGAGATTATATAAAATTCCTCCAATCCGGATGTTTCCAAGGTTCGCGATATACCCGCGCTAATAATCTGGTTGCTTCGGGATCATTAACCACAGTCTTAGTAAGATGATCATAAATAAGAGGCCGCCTTAACTGCATAGACATATTGGCCAAAATACAACTGGCGGCAGAAATATGCCCTTCTTCAATGTCTGCTACAGGGCGTGATTTGTTTTCAATGGAATTTAAAAAATCTAACATTTGTCCTCGGGTGGCCGGAGCAGCATGCAGTTCAATGCGAGGCTCTGTCAAATCTTCAGGGTATTTTTCGCGCTCATAGAGGGCCTCCTTACTTACACGTGACGCGTTTTTATCCAACGGAATAAAATCATATTTAAGAGTACTGGCTATCAAGGTACCCTTCTCTCCGTATATGGTCAGGGCCCAGGGGTAATCCGGATTAGGCGCAGTACCCCAGGAGCGTTGGTGCCAGACACAGTGGAAATCATCATACTCGAATATGGCTGTTTGTGTATCCGGAGTAGTTGCTTTGCTGGATTTCTGAACTAGAATGCCTCCATGTGCACTAATGCGGTCAGGCCAGCTCAGCCCCAGTAACCAACGGACGGCATCAAACATGTGTACACACATGTCACCCATGATGCCATTACTGTATTCCATCATGGCCCGCCACCATCCGCCATGCGGTAGACCATCATACGGCCGCATAGGGGCCGGTCCGACCCACATCTCATAATTGAGAAATTCCGGAACAGATTCTGGCATAGGGCTGCGATTGGCCCGCATATGGTAGTAACAGCACATCTCAACATGCGCTATCTTGCCAAGAAGACCGGCATCAATGATATTTTTTTTCGCATCTAAAAAGTGGGGCGTACTCCGGCGTTGCATACCCACTTGCACGACTTTGTCGTATTTACGGGCAGCAGCCAGCATGGCTTCCCCTTCCATGACATCTACACTTATAGGCTTTTGGACATAGACATGCATTCCAGCTTGAACTGCATCAATCATAGGTAAGGCATGCCAATGGTCAGGCGTCCCGATTAAAACAATATCCAGGTCCTTTTCCGCCAATAATTGACGATAATCTTCAAATAACCGGGGCTTTTTACCGGATTTTTGCCGGGTAGCTACCATTTCCCCAGCCTCATTCAGTCTATTTTTATCAACATCGCAAAGGGATACCACTTCCACAGGAGCTACCTGGATCAATCTGAATAAGTCGCTCTTGCCATACCAGCCGGAACCGATTAAACCAACCCTCCAGGGTTTGTCACGGTACACCAAATCTAAACCCGGATATCCATACATGGATACAGCTAGCGAAGCAGCACTGGTCTTCAGAAATTGCCGGCGATTTATGTTAAAATTGGCATCCATTCACTAGTTATTTGGTTAAAACATCAATCAGGTTTTGATAAGCTTGCCGATCTCGATTTCGGATACCGAACGAACCCCGATAATCCCATATGGTCCAAGCAATCTGGTGCTTGTCTAATATTTTACGGATGTCCTTGTACCAGGCTAGATAGGTGGCCTCCGGGGTGGTTTTCATGGCGCCCCATTCACCACAATACACTGGTAAACCATGCTTGCGGGCAAATTTTAAGGGTTTTAGAATCCTTTTTTCAAGTGTTTTTGGAGTTAAATTCCGATTGCTATTCGTAACCGCCTTGATCAAAGCAGTATCCAAACCAACCAGATCGCTTTCTGCTACCGCCTTGCCAGGATAGCTGACTGGCCCGGAATATTTTCCAATGGCGGTCCAGGGAGCCCGGTAATGAGTGATGAGAAAGGGTTCATAGAAATGGAAACTGATGATCAAATTTGGATCATGGGGAATTTGCAGAACATCAAATGTCTCGGTTGATTGCCAACGGTTAGAACTAATCACCAATTTGCGTTCGGGTTCGTTTTTACGGACAGTTTCAATACCTCTTTTCAGGAGATGGTTCCATAGTTGCGGATCATCCGCTACTGGCTCATTCATCAGCTCATAAGCCACATCTTCAACTGGATATTGTCTTAATTGTTCGGAGAGACTTTCCCATAATTTTAAAAAATGAGCTTGAGCATTAGGATCTGTCCACAAAGGTTTTTCAATGGCATTGAAATGATGGGAACGCAAAATATGTAAATCAATAATGCATTTCAGTTGGTATTTTTTACACCAATTCAAGGCGTTATGCAATAAACGAAAAGCCGTATAATCGCGATTCACTTCGCTGTCCCACATATGTTCCTCATCAATAGGTAAACGGATATGATCAAAACCACACGAAGCGATAAATGCTACATCATCTTCCTGAAAATAGTTTTCCCTCTCTAGGCCTCGCCGGTTACTTTGTGACAACCAATGACTGATGTTAACACCTTTGCGAATGCTAAAAGTTGTTTTATCGTCGGCTTGAGCAAAGTTAGCTCCAGGGAGTAATGAAATCACAAAGATGATCCAACCAAGAAGATAAAGTCTTGTAGGTGAAATGATTAAGGAAATCATAAATCTTGAATTATGGTATCGACATTCGAACGCTATTCTTCTATTTTTTTTTCACGACCAAAATACTAAATATATCCAAGGAAATCAGCCCGAAATCTTTATCATTGAAAAATTTTATCCGTATCGCTGCGGTTACTTCATAAAAACCATATTAGTTATGACTGAATACCCTAATAAGTACACGTGGTCTTTCTGCAATTCATATTTTGCAAGATAGTTTTTCAAGGTTTTAGTTTAGCATTATCAGGATTAGGAGGATAAATTTTAAAATAGAATAATTGTGTAAAAATTGTGACTTAAAATAATTTGAAAATATCGCTTAATTGGTCTAAATTTCTAACTGAATTCCTCCTCATTTAGCCATCAAATCTATTACTAAAATGACAACAATCAATAATTTAGGGCGTCGTGAATTTATCAAAAATACAGCGGTGGCATCGGTTGCTGCGGTCATGCAACCAAATCTTAATGGCTTTATAGCCGGTAATACTTTACCTACGTGGAAGGGCTTTAATTTGTTAGATTTTTTTTCGCCTAATCCGGCAGCGGCTCGTCCTGCAACGCAGGAACTGTATTTTAAGTGGATGGCTGACTGGGGATTTGATTTTGTGCGGATTCCTATGGCCTATCCATCATATCTAAAATTTGATCGGACCAAGCCCATCACACCTAAAGATGTAACCAAAATTAACCAAAAAGCCGTTGATCGTATCGAAGAACTGGTGAGCATGGCTCATAAATATAAATTACATGTCAGTTTAAATCTTCATCGTGCTCCTGGCTTTTGTGTCAACGCCGGATTCCAGGAACCCTATAACCTTTGGCAAGATGCAGAGGCTTTAGATGCATTCTGTTTTCATTGGGCATTTTGGGCCAAAAAATATAAACGTGTTGCATCCAAGTTAATCAGTTTTGATCTGCTTAATGAGCCCTGTACCCGGGAGGATATGAATGATCAACACAGCAAACGTGGCCCGGTGCCCGGTGAGAAATATCGCCAATTAGCTCAAGCTGCCGGCAAAGCCATTTGGGATCAAAATCCTAACCATTTGATTATCGCAGACGGAAATAATGTCGGCCGTGATGTTATTCCTGAGATTAAAGACTTAAAAATTGCTCAAAGTTGTCGAGGATATCATCCTGGCATCATCTCGCATTATAAAGCACCCTGGGCTTTTAAAGACGTGGACAACCTTCCTGAGCCTAAATGGCCTGGTCAAGTCGGCGATCAATACCTTAGTAAGGCCATGCTGGAAGAATTTTATCGTCCATGGATTGAGTTGGCAAACTCCGGTATTGGAGTGCATTGTGGTGAATGTGGCTGTTGGAACAAGACACCGCATGACGTTTTTCTGGCGTGGTTTAAAGATGTGTTAAGTATTCTCAGTTCGAATGGAATCGGATTTGCTTTGTGGGAGTTTCGGGGAAGTTTTGGGCTGATAGACAGTGAAAGATCCGATGTGGATTATGAAGATTGGTATGGCCACAAATTGGACCGGAAGTTGTTGACACTCATGCAGTCGGTATAATATTTTGGATTTTTAAGTTTTCTTGAAATTTAGTACAAATTAATTTATGGTCTTTGGTCATTAATATGACGTTTTATTGTATTTTTGAAGAATATGAATTCCTAAAACCTTTAATATGAAACCTGTTTTCCTTTTGGTTGTCCTCATGGCTTTATTATCCTGTGCAAAACTTAAGGTCGAGCCTGAAAAGGTCGTTCTGGCCAACGATTGTAACTATTCTACGCTGGCCACTGTACAGAAAATGAAGTTAAATGAGGATGGCTCCGAATACTTTTATTATCTGCGGCTGGAGAACAGCCCCATCGGTGTGCATTTTGTTTACCCGTCTCAACTGGATCAATCCTTTAAAGTGGAGAATAAGCGGCTAAACATAAGTTTTAATACTACAGACCAGGCTCATCAGTTTGTCCTCTGCCCTAAAGGACATGTATATGATCCTTATAATCCGGATTATCAGCATTTACCTATCATTAAATTGTGTTCGGCAAAAAATAAAAGCTAAGAATTTGATGTGTAATTCCCGTCATCATTTTATTGGCTTATTATGGTTAGTGGTGGGAATAGCATTGTGGGCACCACAGTCAGCCCGGGCAGGGTATCCACCGGAACAGTTACATTATTGGCGGACGGTGATGCCCATCATGAAAAAATATTGCAACATAGCGTGCCACAATGCCGATGATAATAAAGGGGGATTAAATCTGAATAATTTTGATTTTATTTTATCCATCCAGAAACAGGGAGATATTTTCCTTAAAGTTATTCAACAAGTAGATGAGGGGGTTATGCCACCCAAAGGGAAACCACAATTAACTCCCCAGGAAAAAGATACTTTACTTGTTTACCTGCATAAATATTTAGCCGATGCGGTGGCTGAACTTGATCCCGATATCATTCCTGCCCATCGATTAAATAATCGGCAATATGCCTATGCCCTTGAAGACCTTACCGGTGTCCAGGTGGATGTTAATGCTTTGTTTCCCAAGGACCCAGGTGGGGGAGAAGGATTTGATAATCATGCCGGCGCACTATTTATGTCTTCACTGGAAATCGACCTCTATTTTGACATGGCGGAAAAAGTCATCGAAACTATGCGTTGTGATGAGCTGTATTGGCGAAAATATGTACCGCGTGCAAATTATAGCTTAGTTCAAAAACTTGCTCAATATTGGAATCGGCTATTAGGGAAAAACAATATTGAAAACCATGTCATTGATCATGCGCGGTTGGCTATTGGGAACTTTACCACCCTGGCTTTTAGACGCCACCTGAGTCCTGAAGAATCCAATCAATTGGTGAGCTTTTTTAAAGAAGTTTACTTGCAAACACCTCATCATTCCGAACGATTTGATGAAAGTATCAAAGAGGTGTTCAAAGCGGTGTTGGTTTCGCCAAATTTTTTAATGATTCAGGAAGAGGACCCACCAGCGGATAAGCCCTATTTGATCAGCAATTTTGAGCTGGCCAGCCGCTTATCCTTTTTTCTGTGGTCGAGCCTGCCTGATGATACTTTACTAAATGCGGCTTACACTTCTGATTTACATCATCCCTTGGTTTTGCATAGGCAGATAGATCGTATGCTTGGTGATAAAAAACGACAACGTTTTGCCGAAAGTTTCTCAACACAATGGCTTGAAATTGATCGGTTGGAAGAATCGACCCATGAAATAGATGGCACTCTGTTTCCGGAGTACCAACCTAAGCTAAAGCAGGCTATGTTGCAGGAGGCTGTGTCCTATTTTGATCATGTGCTCAACCGCAGTCGTAACCTATTAGAATTATTGAATGGGGATTACACTTTTCTGAATCAAACCTTGGCCGAACATTATGGCATAGGTGGAATACAGGGTGACTCTATGCGGTATGTAAATTTACCCGATGGAAATCGCGGGGGTGTTGTAGGGATGGCTGGTGTGTTAACCTCCACATCTTTGCCAAACCGCACCAGCCCGGTCCTTCGCGGAAAATGGATCATGGAAAAAATATTAGCTACACCGGCCAAACCTCCACCACCTAATACACCAGCTTTGGAAGCGGCAAAAGGTAATGTTCATGATGAGCTGAGCCTCAGAGAATTGTTGGCCCTGCACCGCGATAAAGATGCGTGTCGGGGATGTCATCAGGATATGGATGACCTGGGTTTTGCACTAGAGAATTTTGATCCGATTGGACGATGGAGATCGGCTTACAAAACGGCGGGACCGGAAATAGATGTTACCGGAAAATTAAAGTCAGGCGAATTTTTTGAGGGGCCACAAGAGCTTAAGGTCATTTTAGTGCAGCAGAAAGACCGGTTCGCTAAAGCTATTTCCAAGAAATTACTAGGTTATGCCTTAGGCAGGTCCATTGTTTTTAAGGACTTTGCGGTTGTCGACCAATTAACCCAAATTTTACTTGAACATAATTTTGATCCTGTGCCGTGGATATATGCGGTGGTGGATAGTTATCCATTCAGATATAAAAAAAGTGATCCGGTCATTATTGATCCCCAATTTGGAGATTAAAAAATTGAAAAAATGAGTCGTTGGCATGTATCAAGAAGAGAGGTTCTAAAGGGTTTAGGAGCAAGTATTGCTCTTCCATTGTTAGAAGCCATGACTCCACCGGGCATGAAAACCGAAAAGTATTTTGCCACCCAGAGGCCACAGCGCTTAGCTGTTTTTTATTTTCCGAATGGAGTACGAGAAGACCATTGGACGCCAAAGGGGCATGGACAAAATTTTACCCTATCACCAATCCTTAAGCCCTTGGAGCCTTATAAAAAGAATTTATTGGTTTTGGGGGAATTAAAGAATAAACTGGTGGACGTTTCGGGCACAGATGGACATTATTCTAAGACTGCTCCGTTTCTGACTTGTATGGCTATCACCAAAACCACCGGGTCAAATATCAACGTTCATGGGACTTCGGTAGATCAGGTCATGGCTCAGAACCTTGGTCATTTAACTCGCTTTTCTTCATTAGAGTATGGCCTGGATCCGGTGAAAGGAGGGGTTGATGAATTGGTAGGATATACTAATCTCTATGGCGCTTCTATATCTTGGGAAAGCCCTACCAGACCAAGGCCTAAAGAGATTAATCCCCGCTTCGCCTTCGACCGTTTATTTAGGCAAGTGGTACCTGGTAAAAACCTTAAGGTTGAAAGCCCTTGGAAAAAAAGTGTTTTGGATTTGGTTTCTGAAGACGCCCGACGATTAAATAAAAAGTTAGGAGCCAACGATCAGAATAAAATGTCCGAGTATATGGAATCTATCCGATCGGTAGAAAAAAGGATAGAAACTCCAGATAATTTGGAGGCTTTTGTGGCCAAAATCAGGCCGGATATGCGAAAAGAATTAGTACGTCTGGATGTGAAACTAGAAGATTATGTTGAATTGGCCTCCGGCGTAGATATTACTGAGAAAGTGGAATTGATGATGGATATTAATGCCTTAGCATTATGGTGTGATGCCAGCAGAGTCTCCACGTTTATGTTTGGAAATTCAGTCAGTAACCGGAATTTTTCGTTTCTCCCTGGAGTGGATGGAGGACATCATAGTATATCACACCATCGTGGCCATCCAAATAGCATAGAAATGTATGGAAAAATAAATGTGTGGCACAGTGAAAAATTTGCCTATTTTTTGGAACGACTCAGCACCATGAGGGAAGGGGAATATTCCGTTTTAGATAATTCTATGGTTTTATTCGGATCAAGTTTGCGAGATGGAGATCGGCATGCGGCTTCTAACTTACCTATCATTATAGCAGGCCAAGGAAGCGGAAAACTGCGCACTGGCCAGAATCTTACTTTTGCCAAGGACACCCCTTTGGCTAATTTATATTTAACCTTATTGCAATCCATAGGAATTAAAACACAACAATTTGGTGACAGTACCGGTATACTACCAGATATACTTGTGTAGTAGTTTATGTAATGTATTGCTTAGAAAGGTATAGCATAAGACTGTGTGGAGATATTTATTATTTTTTGTTTGGATAAGTAGTATAGGCCTCGCTTTGTGCCTGCCATTTATTAACTCTTCTTCATCAGATGCTACGGATTTTATTGTTTTTATTGGAAGATTCCATCCGGTTGTTTTGCATTTTCCGATTGTGCTGGTCTTGTTAATCTTTGCGCTAGAATTATGGAATACTCTGGCTATTTATAAAGAATACCATTTTATTGTTCCCATGAACCTCATCATGGCTCTACTTGCGCTGGCTTTGACCGGCGTGTTTGGTACTATTTTTACCGGTTTTTTGTTATACTACGGTGGAGACTATCAAGGGACATTAATTCGGCAACATTTATGGGGGGCAATATTTTTGGCTGCATTGATGAGTGTGGCATGTTATTTCTTTTTTTCCTCTGTTAGGGGAAAATTTCTCTATAGCCAATCCATATATCAAATGGCTTTGGTCTGTTCTGTGGGGGTTGTATTTTATACCAGCCACTTGGGTGGTCAGCTGACCCATGGTGAAGATTTTTTGACCGATTATCTCCCGGTATTAAATGTAAAGCATGCTCTATCGAGCAGGTCTCCAGAAGAATTGTTGTTATATGAGGATTTAATTCGCCCTATTATTGAGGACAAATGTTTAAGTTGTCATAATGAGTATAAAACTAAAGGTGGATTATTAATGTCCACTTTTGAAGATATAAAAAAGGGTGGAAAAAGTGGTAAAGCAATGTTGGTATCTTCCGCCCCGGATTCCAGTGAACTCTACCGGCGGTTAATTCTTCCCTTGGATCATGATGATCATATGCCGCCGGCTGAAAAACCCCAATTGACGGAAGAGGAATTATTTACTTTAAAATACTGGATTGAAGAAGGAGGTGAACAAACTCAAAAAGTAGGTCTGGGGCCGGCAGCTCCTGAAAATCAACTTAAATTGCAGAAATATATAAATACCCTCACTAAGTCTGAAAAAAGAAAATACAGAAAGAACATAAAACTGCAAGAATTAACTAAAGAGCTTACCAAATTAGGTGATGATCTTGGCTTCAAAATTATGCCCGACACGGAAGCAGGACAGGGTTATTATGGTGTGTCGGTGCCCTTTCCTGCGGTTAAGCCAATTGATGACCAGACGGTAATCAAACTTAGACCATATTCAGATCAGATTTCAAAATTATCCTTACCAGCCACTGGTATCACAGATGATGTGTTTTATGAAGTGGCCAAAATGTCCAATTTAAAACAATTATTTTTATTGAAAACTCAGATTGATGGTTCCGGATTGGTTTATTTAAATGCACATGAAAGGCTGGAAAAAATTAATCTGTCTTTCACCAGCGTGGATAATTATACCATATTAAATCTAACCCGGCTGCCCAGCTTACAAGAAGTTTATCTTTTCCAAACCGCAGTCGATTCAGCAATGCTGAAACCGCTACAAAAATTTATGGCGAATACCAAACTCTTGATTCAAGAAGGACCGTATTACTAAACAAATAAA
The DNA here is from genome assembly GCA_041917975.1 of Saprospiraceae bacterium. Classification (GTDB taxonomy): domain Bacteria; phylum Bacteroidota; class Bacteroidia; order Chitinophagales; family Saprospiraceae; genus JAYRWN01. The sequence continues at coordinate 9,794 of JAYRWN010000091.1, forward strand.
AAAAGGAGGAACAAATTACTGTTCCTCCAGATATCCATTTATTAGGCAGACTTTAGCTCCAGAGACGATCCCAGGATCTGATGTTATCCCAATCCGGAGTCGGTGTAAAATATACCTGATGCTCAGGATCTAAATGCTGTTTTACAACTTCTTCATTTAATTCCACTCCTAATCCCGGTGTATCCGGGACGATGGCGAATCCCCGGTCAATCATTTTGTGTTTGGTTTTTACTAAACTTTCCCAATAATTAAGGTCGACCGAGTGATGTTCCAGGGCCATAAAATTTTGGGTTGCGGCTGCGCAATGCACATTAGCCATAAAGGATATCGGCGTCCCGGCAAAGTGCATAGCCATCGCTACACCATGTTCCTCGGCATAGTCACCAATTTTTTTGGTTTCCAGTAGGCCACCAGATGTTGCCAGGTCCGGATGGACAATATCAATAGCCCGGGCGTCGATTAGTTTTATGAAAGGTTCCTTAAGATAAATATCCTCGCCAGTAGTCGTGGGTGTTTCAATGGCATCACTGATAATTTTCCAATAATCGGTATGGTGCCAGGGGATTAAGTCTTCTAACCAGGCCAAGCGGTATTTTTCCACAGCTTTGCCGAGGCGGATGGCATTATTATGATCAAAATGTCCATAATGATCGGAAGCAAGCGGAATGCCATAACCAATTTTTTCACGCACTTTGGCTACCCGTTCCACCATGTATTCCAAAGCCTTGTCCGTTAATTGTATTTGAACCAACTGGTGGTCAAAGGCTCCATAGGACATGGGCTCATTAGACCATTGTCTGTCCACATCCCAAAAGTTACTGTTGGTAATAGAGTTTTTATCTTTTCTAAAAGCTAATTCTGCTCCAAAGTCCATTTTAAGAAAGGTAAAACCCTGTTCATCCATACGCTTGCTTACGCGAGCATGAAATTCCGCATCATCGCGTCCCATGGGTGTATCCGCATATAAACGCACTTTATCGCGGTATTTTCCTCCCAGCAGTTGATAAGCCGGAACATTATAAGCCTTGCCGGCTATATCCCACAAGGCCATCTCAACAGCACATACACCGCCTCCTTGTCTGGCGTGAAACCCAAACTGTTTGATGCGTTTAAAAACCATTTCCACGCTGCAGGGATTTAACCCTTTAATTCTGCTTTTCAAAAACATAGCGTAACGCCAATCAGCACCATCGCGTACTTCTCCCAACCCATAAATCCCCTGGTTAGTATCGATGCGGATCACCGGACAGCGGCCGTGGCCGTTCATAACCACAGCATAACGCATATCAGTGATTTTGAGATCACTCGGTGCTGAATAACGATTGACCTTTTGGGTGCTGTAGTCAATGGTTTGTTCAATAGGTGCGTGCATCAAAGCCCCTAAGGATAACCCGCCTAAAGTACTTTTTTTAAGAAAATCCCGACGGGAAGAACCGCTAGAGTTATTATCCCCCGATTCTTTTAGTCCTAATTTATTCAACATAATCTGAGATGGCGTATCCATTGTTTATGATTTTATTGGGTTAAAAATTACCAGTTTCTTTCTTTAAGGAATGCGTCCAGTTCAGCTTTGGTCATCGGTAGTTTATCCGGATTGGCATTGATCCAGGCCAAAAAATCAGCTTTGATTGGTTCAGTCCATTGGCGGTCAATTTCACCGGGTGTATATTTTCCCTCTTTGAGCCTTTGATGCCCAAAAGCATCGCGCAAGGCAATAAATTCGGCATTAATGACTACTTTTTCTAATAAATGCGGGGGAATGGCGATGATTCCGCCCTTTTTTGCTAAGATAACATCTCCGGGTAGAACAGTGGCCCGACCAATGCGGACAGGTGTATTGATGGAGGCCAGCATCATTTGTTGGATGTATGATGGGTCGTACCCTTTAACCCAGGCGTTAAATCCTTCTATACGCTCCAAACCTTCAATATCCCGGACAGATCCGTAAAAAATTACACCGTTATTCGATTTCGCATAAATAGAGTTACCCAGGTTATCGCCGATCAATGTGCCATCGATGATCTTACCATACCCATCGGCCACATAGAGATCACCGGGTTTAAGCACATCGATGGGCCATGAATTGGTACCGCCGATGCGACCTTCACTCTGGCCTTTTTCTTTGATGGCTTTGTCCCATTCCGGCCGTAATGGCATGTATTGTGCAGTTAAAGCCCGTCCTACCATGACCTGATCAGGGTGAATGATTTGCCATTCACTTTCAAATTGGTTATGATAACCTTCGTTGCGCAAGATACCCCATGCTTCTTCCAGTGATACTTTTTTTAAACGCTGAATAAAACGGTCTGCAGTTTTTGGTCGACCATCGGCAAAACGTTCTCCAGTCCAATCTTTGGTTAATTCTATAATCTGGCTTGGGGTAGGCGTTATTTGTTGGGTTATGCCTAAGCCTGAACACATTAAATAGCTGATACAGATGATAATTTTCTGTTTGAAACGGGTTTTCATTTCTTTAGAATTATTTTTGGTGAGAGGCATATTTAATCCTTTTGGGTTATATGCCAGAGCGAAAATTAATCAATTAATACCTTATTCGAAGCAGGTGTTTAAATAAAATTGTTACGAGAATTAATTATATTGCCAAGCTTGAGTGTTATTTTACATATTGTTCTATCCAGCGTGCACACTCTTCAAAGGTTTCAAAATCATGGTGTTGATCCACATATTGAGGAATAATTTTAATTTTTTCAACCATGTCGCGAGGCTGTCCGTGCAAGCCAGTAAACACGACTTCAATATTTTTTTCTTCCAGATCAATAATCGCTTCTTCTAAAGCATAAAGTCCAGACTGATCTATGTAGGGAACTTTATCCATACGCAAAATGACCAATTGAATTTTAGGCAAAGCTTGCACCATTTCTTTAAAACGGGTAGCAAACCCAAAGAATAGTGGTCCATTCAGGTGTTTAATGTAAATTTTATCACCTAATCGATTCACAATGTCACCTTCATCTATCCAGGGGACTTCTCTGGAAAAATTTCTGAGGGGCGCTGTTTCCATGCGGTCTTCCACTACGTCGGCTATCTTTTTCATAAAAAGAATGGCTGCCAAAATTAATCCTGCAGCCACAGCCACTAATAAGTCCACAAAAACGGTTAAAAAGAGCACTAAAAGGAGAACAATGGCATCACTGCGAGGTACAGACCTCAGATGCTTTAACCCTTTGTAGTCAATAATGCTAATGCCTACGGTGATAAGAATTCCGGCCAAAACGGCATTAGGTATATGTCCGACTAATGGGCCGATGCCTAAAAGGACAAGAAGCAGGAACAATCCAGCTATGACTCCCGATAGACTGGTCTTTGCTCCTGAACGGATGTTGATCACCGTTCGCATGGTGGCACCTGCTCCGGGCAGCCCTCCGATAAGGCCACCTAAGGTATTGCCAATACCCTGGCCGATTAACTCCTGATTACTATGGTGCCTGGTTTTAGTCAGATTATCCGCTACCACCGAAGTGAGCAAGGAGTCAATGGCACCAAGAAAAGCTAAAGTCAAAGCATATTCTAAAACTTTAATCATGACATTGAAGTCTCCCAGGATGCTGAAAAAATTTAAATGCAGAGACGGTAACCCAGTGGGAATGGGTCCCCCGGAATTCAACCGCAGAATGGTTTGGGGTGAAATAAAAAAGAATCCTACCAATGAGACTACAACCAATGCGACCAGATTACTGGGGATTTTTTTAGTTATTTTGGGGAAGAGGTAAATGATTCCAATTGCTATTACGGCAAGAGATACAGAATAAAGGTTTACTATTTCCGGTATTTTGTGAATAGAACGAATGGTGCCCATGGGTCCACCAGTAGGAGCATCTACGCCAAGGAATGGAAAAATTTGAGTAATGATTATTATACAACCAATGCCGCTCATGAACCCGCTGACCACGGGATAGGGCATATATTTAATGTAAGAACCCAGTTTTAAAACTCCAAGTGTAGCTTCCAGGATACCAGCCAAAACAAACGTGGCAATAATCATGGGAAATGCATCTTGCAGATTTCCATAAAATTGGATGGACTCACCTATGATGACGGCAGACACAACGGTCATTGGTCCTGTGGGACCACTTATCTGGGTGGGTGTGCCGCCAAATAAAGCTGCGCAAATACCCAGGGCTATAGCACCATACAAACCTGCAATAGCTCCAAGATCGGTTTGTTCTCCAAAGGCAAGTGCTAAAGGAAGTGCAACAATACCTGCCGTGATACCACCTAATACATCTCCTCTTAAATTTCCTTTGAAGTCGGTCAATCTTAGCATAACATTTTGTTAATCGTCGAACGGAAAGTGTTTCTATCAAATAATATCTATGCTTCCCCCTTAGATTCAGACTAAGAGGGGACTCATTTTTTATGACAGCATTAAACCTCGCATAGATAATGAAAGGAAGCGGTTATTCTGAATGCAAAGAAAATTTTAACAGAATTTTTAGATATAAAAAATTATTTGGTATAAATACTTTTTTGCTTATTTAACCTCTAGCATTATCTCCAGATCCCAACGAATTATTCGGCGATCAAAATGACTGAGATTGCGAGCCAAAGCAGGCCCAGCTATCCGTAGGTCAAATGTTGCATCTACGATGGTATTCCACCTTTACACTAAAATGAAGGATTGGCTGCGGCTCGACCTGAACGGGCAACCAAGACTCATAAACATTGAGCATGTCTTTAACAAACTGTATTTCGACCGGAAAGGTTACTACCTTGAGCAACATCTCATACTAAGCCCACATATTGATGTTTAAGCCAATGGTTTTGCTATTTCGACAAAAACATATTTTATTACGATTATGATGTTGATGCCATCCTTGGGAGGTTTCCTTTTTGGTTTTGACATGCGCATTATCGAGCCCATTAAAAAATAATATGGAGTACCATTTTCATAAGAAGGATTATTTGTATCTTAAGTCCTACTGGGTTATATTGCCGTCACTTTATTCATTTTCACATGCTTCTGGGTAGTATCATCCATTTATACCAACAGCAATTGTTTTTAACTTAAGTCATGAGCCTCGAAGAAATTAATAAATCATTGCATTTGAAATTTAGCAACCATCAAACTTTTTTATGAAAAAGCTATTTTTGTTTGTTTGCCTACTTGCTATTTTAATCACAGGCCACTCACAAATTACTGTTCCCATTTTTGGCAAAATAGAATGGGTAAATGGATATGCAAAAGAAATTTCCGGCGAAAATATTGCCTACAATTCTATTTATCCCGATTATGCTTCAATGGCATTATTAACCCGCTGCAGCGATGGGAAGAAAGTGATTGAATGGGAAACAGCACCTGTTCCAAAAACCATAAAAGGGAATTATGTTTATTTCAGTTGGGTGGCTGCACATTCATCGGGCACAAGTAAAGGCAACCGGAATTTTGATTTATATGTGAACGATCAAAAACTGTTGAGCTTTACTACTACTCCTGCCCATCAAACCCCAAACTGGTCGTTTGCAGCAGCAGACAGTTCAAGACTTGTATTTCAGCAGACAAAAAGGGACGCAGCTAATGATGCACATGGTCTTGCTTTCTTACGCCTGCCCCTGAGTAAAGTGAAACAGGGTGAGCCGGTTAAAATTAAAATTGTTGGCCAGGCACAAAACAGTAATGACTGGTACATGACGTTTAAGTTTACGTTTGAAGAGAATGTGGAACTTGCGCCCACCCCTTATATTCTCAAAAATGGTAAGCAAATTGTTGCATTAATAGCGCTTCATTTCGGGAAGGACCAACAGCTTGGTGTGCAGGTGAACGGAAAAGAACATCATTTATTTGTTGTAAAGAATGGTATCAACCAGTTTGATATACCGGTTAATGCGGTGCAAAAAAATGACAGTGCGTTTATTCATGTTTCAGCAGGAAAAAAGGTGATGATAAGCAAGCATGTTCAGCTGAAACCAGTTGTTCACCGCGTGTTACACTTCATTCATCATTCACATACCGATATTGGTTACTCGCATTTGCAACCGGAAGTAGAAAAAATTCATAACAGAAATATTGATGATGCCTTGAACATGATTGAAAAAACAAAGAACCTGACTGCTGAAGCAAGGTTTAAATGGAATATCGAATCATTATGGGCAGTTGAAAATTTTTTAAAGCAGGCAAGTGTTGAACAAAAGGAAAAGTTTTTCAAAGCAGTGAAAGAAGGCAGCATTTGTTTATCGGGTTTGTATGCAAATATTCTTACAGGCCTGAGTGAGCCGGAAGAAATGTTTCACTATACCGATTATGCGGAGCAATTGCGTAAAAAATATGGTGTTAAGATCAACAGCGCAATGATTTCTGATGTTCCAGGCTATGCATGGACAACTGTTACCGGTTTAGCAAAAGGAGGCATCAAATATTTTTCTAGCGGTCCTAATTATATGGGAGAAACACATCCTTATGGTGGTGACCGTGTTGGCCATTTTGTAAAAACGTGGGGCGATAAACCGGTATGGTGGACATCCCCATCCGGCGAAGAAAAAGTTTTATTCTGGACAGCCGCAAAAGGTTATTCTTCATGGCATGGTACGGCAATTGGGGGCGTATTTGATAAAGCCCCAAAGAAAATTGCAGCTTATCTTGATGAGCTCACTGAAAAAAACTATCCCTATGATATGGTACAATGGCGTTATAACATTGTTGCAGATAATGCACCACTTGATACAACGGTTTCTGATTTTGTAGAACAGTGGAATGAAAAATATGCTTCGCCCAAAATTGTATTAAACACAACCGACAAACTTTTTGAAGAGTTTGAAAAAAGATATGGCAACAGTATACCTGTTGTTAAAGGTGATATTACTCCTTATTGGGAGGATGGCGCAGGGTCAACGGCATATGAAGAAGGGAAGAACAGGGTAAATAGTTTGCGATTGCAGCAGCTCACAACATTGTATGCCATGTTGGACGCAACCAGATATTATAGTCCAGGTTTTTATGAAGCATGGAAAAATATACTCCTGTTTCATGAACATACGTGGGGGGCACATAACAGCATTACGGAGCCAGGTATTCCGTTTGTAACAGAACAGTGGCGCATTAAAAAACAATTCATGCTTGATGCTGATAAACAGATTAATGAATTGGAGAAAAATCTGTTTGCTTCAATTGTTAACCCACAGTCGAAACGCATGGCGGTTATTAATACCTCATCATGGATGCGGAGCGGACCGGTAACAATCCCTGCCACTGTCAATGGTAAATCAGTAAAAGATGCTGCAGGTAAAATACTTCCGTTGCAAAAAATAACTAATGGGACCTATGTATTTATAGCCAGCAATGTACCAGCATTGGGTATTGCTGTCTATACCATCAGTGATGAAGAACCCGAAAATGTACAAAACAATTTCACCGTTACAAATAGTGCTGTTGCCAATGATAAGATCCGTATCGAATGGGATCAGCAGGGCAGTATCAGCAGCTTTACTGAAAATGGTGGTGGTTTCAATTATGCAGGTTCTTTCAATAAGCAAGGATTAAACAGTTACTGGTATGTTCCAGGGATGAACCCGGCAGAGGCTGCTACCAATAAACCTGTGCAAATTAAAGTGTTGGAAAATGGACCGGTGGTAGTTTCTATTTTAATGATTAGTGAAGCACCCGGTGCTGACCGTTTGGAGCGTAAACTCTCATTGCATGCAGGGAGCAATGAAGTAATGATTGATAATCTCATTGATAAAAAAGCCATTCGTTCTAAGGAAGCTGTGCATTTTGGATTTCCTTTTCAATCGTCATTTACAAAGGTAACCCTGGATGCCGGTTATGGAACAATGCAATATTTAGCCGACCAGTTGCCTGGTTCAAACATGGATTATTTATACGGCCGTCGCTGGTTAGATATTTCAAAAGCAGACAAAGGCATGCAATGGATGTTATTGGAAGCTCCTTTTATTGAGCCGGGTAATATGATTGATGAACGGCAAATCGTTCAGCCGAATCATAAAGAATGGAAAACAACCGGAGCACCAACGGCTACATGGTTCAGCTATGTGATGAACAATTACTGGCATACCAACTATAAAGCCGACCAGGAAGGCGTAAGTAATTACCGGTATGTATTAAAGCCACATGGCATGTTCAGCTATAGCGAAACAGAAAAAGCAGGTGCTTCGTTCACACAGCCATTGCTGGCATTTCCAGTGAACGAGGATATAATATTCGCTGACGGATTGTTTGAGCTGTCGAATGATCGCATTGTTGTTACATGCATAACTCCACAGGAAGATGGAAGTATTGTTATCAGGCTATACAATCCCGAAGCATCTGTTGAGCATACAAACTTCAATTGGAAAAAGATTAAACCAACGCAATTGATCAACATTCAATCAGGCAAAAACCTCACGGCAAAAGAACAAATTTCTTTAGCAGGAATGGGGGTGATGGAACTTAAAATTATTCAATAGCGAATAATATTAAAAGGAGAGGGCAAAGGATTATAACAACAGCTGTTCAATTAAAAGCAAATAACCAAGAATATAAAATACGATTGTATACAATGTTTCGACACAATAGAATGAAAAGTTGTATTTCTCTAATAATCTTTTGTTTCGATGTAGTATTTCTTAGCACAGCAACTATTGGTCAGGCAAAGGCTACCGATACTAGCTATATCAATCCAAATGTTAAAGAAATCATTGTCATATTCAAAACACATTTCGACATTGGGCGCACACACCGGGTAAAAGATATCGTACAGTATTACCGGACTGAAATGATCGATAAGGCACTGAATATAACGGGTGAGGAATTAATAATAACGCCTGAAGCAACAATAAAATCGTAAAAAAACATAATTAATGAATAAAATAAACTATGCCTTCATCATCACTTTTATTATTGTGATAATATTTGCAGGTGAACTACAATCCCAGGTTTCTTTTCAAACCGAACATTTCAAATTAAGTATTAATCAAAGCGGCAAGGTGACTGAAATGCTTGACCGGTCTGCTAATAAAAATTATTTAGCAGCTGATCAAGTATCATATTTATTAAGTGTTAGACGAAATGGCAATATCACCAACCCCAACAGCCTTCAATGGAGAAAAAAATCCTCTGAGATAGTTCTTTCTTTTGCTGATAAAAATTCGGCTACAATTAAAGTCAACCAGGTTGCCGATTACATCAGTTTTGAATTAACGAAACTTACCAATGCATTTAATGCTGAGTTGGTCATATGGGGCCCTTATCCCACTATCATTGGAGATACTATCGGCGAAGTGGTTGGTGTTGTGCGCAATAAAGATTTTGCAATTGGTATACAGGCATTGAATATTAAAACCCTTGGTGGTCATACTTTGGCTGAAAGTGATATACAGCCTTCGTATGATGTATTTTCCGGCGGAAATAAAGTGGATGTGCTGCAAGATGATGTGAATAAGCAATTGTACCGGGGTGATGTTGCCAAACACATGCCCTACGGTAGTTCACTGCAAGCCTACTGCCGCAACAGGAATATAGATAGGGTGATTGAAAACTGGAGTCATCCCCGATATATGGCACCTGCATATAATGAAGATGGCGGTGTTATTGGAAGCAAACTAGCCATTTTTGGTGTAGCTACACCGCAAGTGTTACCTGTTATTTCGACAATAGAGTTAAAAGAAAACCTGCCACATCCGATGCTTGATGGTGTATGGGGTAAACAGGCCCGTCACGCAACTGAATCGTACCTGATCATAGACTTTTCTGAAAAAACTTTGCATGAAGCAATGTCAATTACTAAGCAAGCAGGTTTGCGTTATTTATATCATGGCGATCCGTTTGAGACCTGGGGTCATTTTAAATTGAAGAATAAAGACTTTCCAAATGACTGGGCAAGCATGAAAACTTGCGTGGATCATGCCAATGCTCAAAATATACGGTTGGGAGTTCATACACTTTCTAATTTCATCACGACTAAAGATCCTTATGTGACACCTGTTCCCGATAAACGGCTGGCGAAGGTTGGGTTTTCACAGCTGACAGAAAATATTGATAATGCTGCAAAAGAAATTGCCATCAAAGAACCTGACTTCTTCAATCAGTTTGATAACAATACATTAATAGCTGCAGTTGTAGGGAATGAGATCATCCGCTATGAAAAAATTTCGGCTGCCCCTCCGTGGAAATTATTGAATTGCCAGCGTGGCGCTTTTGGTACACAGGCAGAGCATCATAAATTGAATGATAGTATCGGCAAATTAATGGATCATCCTTACAATGTATTCTTAGGGAACCATCAACTGGACCAGGAAATCGCCAAAACAATTGCCCGCTTGTTCAATGAAACTGGCCTTATGCAAATTTCTTTCGACGGGCTAGAAGGTTGCTGGAGTGAAGGCATGGGTGATTATGGCAAACAACTTTTTACCAAGACATGGTTTGATAACCTGAAACCGGAGTTAAAAGGAAAAGTGATCAATGATGCCAGCAACCCGGGTCATTATTTCTGGCATGTTTATACCCGCATGAACTGGGGTGAACCGTGGTATGCAGGTTTCAGGGAAAGTCAATTGCAACTACGATTGAAAAATCAACAATTTTATCGCCGCAACCTAATGCCTTCGATGCTTGGTTGGTTTAGTCTGAAGGCAGAAACTTCTATTGAGGACATTGAATGGATGCTGGCACGTGGCGCTGGTTTCGATGCCGGCTTTGGTTTGTCCACAAGCATTGAAACAATTAAGAAGCATGGCCGCAAAGACGAAGTATTGGCAGCCATAAAACTTTGGGAGGATGCAAGACAACAGGGAGTCTTTACAGAAGCGCAGAAACTGAAATTACAAGACACAAAAAATGAATTTCATCTGCAAACTAATACTAATGGCGGATACGATCTGCTACCGGTGTATAATTCTTATTTCATACACGAACAAAAGTTAAAACAACCCGGTGAGCCAACTTATTCATCTTTTCATTTCGATAATCCCGTGGCTTCCCAGCCAGTTACATTTATTATTGAGATGATGAATGACCGGGATAAGGGTAGCGACCTTGACGTATCTTTTGATGAGCTCAGTATTTCAATTAACCAGCAGGATCCTTTGTTGTTGCCGATAAGCTTGAAGCATAAACAAATTTTATGCTGTGATGGTAAAACGATAAAACTTTACAACAGTCAGTGGCAGTTTTTACAAACCATTGAGGGCTCAGTACCTTTGTTGACATTGGGTAAAAACAATATAGTATTTGATGGCAAATATTCTGGTGAATACGGCGCCAGGATAAAAATGGAGATAAGGGCTATGGGTACACCGGAAGTAATGAAAGCAAGGAATAATTAAGGCATCGAAAATTTGAATGAGCTGGTGAATTATTGTGGAGTTGCTTGATAATACAGGAAAATCTTTTGCATAGAAAAATGAGTTCGTCGGTATTCCAGGTTTTGTACTGATCAGCAAAGAAGGTAAATAGATAGAGGTTCGTCGTCCCCGACTGGAAGAAAAAGTAGTACCGATGTTGAATGGTGGTCGTATGGGTAAATCCGAAGAGGTAGCTGGTCTTATTTTATATTTATGTTCCGATGAAGCTTTCTTCCTTACTGGAGGTGACTATCCTATTGATGGAGCCTTTGTAAAACTGAATTTATAACCGAATCAATTTTCTTAATTTTAAAACTTAAAAAGTAAAATCATTTAAATATAAAACAAAGTAATAGTGTTATGAAACTGATTAGATTTGGTGAACAAGGCAAAGAAAAACCTGGAATATTGGATAACAACATAAAAAAAAAGATGTTTCTCATTTATTTAAAGATTGGGGTAGAGAATTTTTTTCAAGATTAGGAGTTTGCAGAAATAATCAATAAACTGAATGAAATAGATTCATGCCAGCAGTAAATGAAAATGCAAGATGGAGCTCATGTGTGGCTCGCCTTAGAAAAGTGCTTTGCATAGGCCTAAATTATTCTGATCATGTTGCTGAAGCAGGAATGCCTATTCCGGTTGAGCCGCTCGTTTTTCAAAAGGGTGTAAACACTATTGTTTGCCCCTATGGTAATATTCTCATTCCAAGAAAAAGCGTTAACACTGATTGTGAAGTTGAATTAGGTGTTGTAATTGTGAAGAATGCACGTTACCTCAATACAATTGAGGAAGCAAGAGATTATATCGCCGGCTATTGTGTATCTCACGACGTGTCGGAGAGAGAATTTCAATTAGAAAGATCCGGGCAATGGTCCAAAGGTAAGTCATGCAATAACTTCAATCCTTTGGGCCCCTTCCTTGCTGATGCAGATGAAATAAACGACGTACACATGTCTTTTTCAGTAAATGGTGAACAAATGCAACATGGTTATAGAACTTTAATGGTTTTTGATTGCTTTTACTTAGTGTATTATCAATCGCTATTTATGATTTTGGAAGCTAGTGATTTATTAAACACTGGTACTCCTCCCAGAGTAGGGTTGGGCAAGAAACCACCACAGTACCTAAAAAGAGATATGGTTGAATTATCTATTGAAGGGCTGGGCAGCCCAAAACAGAGTTGCATAAATTCATAAAATAGGACAATATTGTCAAACAATATATTGAAATGAAACTGGATACCACAATTGATGTAAAAGAATATCTTATTAAAGCGGGTATTATAGATAGTATTGATAACCCTATGATAAAGACCTTAAGTGGCGGGGTTTCCTGTAAGGTTTGGAAAATTGTGCTTAATAACAATCGTTGGGTTATGAAGCAAGCACTGGAGAAACTTAATGTAAAAGAGGATTGGTTTTCGGATGTCGAGCGTATACATAGAGAACATGAAGTGATGTCGGCTTTATATGATGTTGTTACAAAAGGAACAATACCAAAGGTGTTGTATGTTGATTATGTCAATCATATTTATATGATGACATGTGCAGAAGAAGGAGCGCCAACATGGAAAGATATATTAATGGGTGGGGATTTTAGCATTGCTTTTGCTGAAAATGCGGCCCGCCTTTTAAAGGAAATACATTATAATAGCAACATCTCAGTTGCCATAAATAAAGCAAAGTTTCAGGATAAAAAATATTTTATTCAACTTCGGATAGATCCTTTTCATCGTTGCTTAATGCAAAAATACCCTGAACTTACTTCATCAATTCAAAAATTAATTGATGAGCTAACACTTCAAGAAACTTGCCTGATCCATGGAGATTTCTCACCAAAAAATATGCTTGTTGAGAAAAATGATAATATTGTACTCATAGATTTTGAGGTGGCTCATTGGGGTAATCCGGTTTTTGATCTCGCCTATTGCATAGGTCACTTTATGCTTAAAGCCTGGTATCTGAATAAGCAGAAAGAGATTCTAAAATTGATAGAAGTCTTTCTTAATACTTACGGCAACGAAATAAATAATCTTATCCCGCACCTTGGGGTGATGCTTCTGGCTCGAATGGATGGGAGATCGCCGGTAAATTATATTGTGGATGAAAACATGAAAAATACTATCAGAAGAGTGGCTATCAATTGGATCCAAGATAAAACTGGAGTCACTGATTTTTTACAAAAGATTCAAAAAGCATTTCAGACCGATTAACAAGGCACCATTTTTATTCAGAAAAGTGAAAGAATGGAATCGCGTATGATCAAAGTTTGTGAGATAAAAATTTGTAAAAATAATCGTTTATTAAGTGGTACAATTATGACAAAAATAAAAGATATTATAGGAAGAGAAATTCTGGATTCACGTGGTAACCCTACAGTGGAGGTTGATGTAACTTTAGAATCAGGACACACGGGGAGAATGATGGTTCCTTCAGGCGCATCAACAGGAAGGTTTGAAGCTTTAGAATTACGGGATGGAGAGAAAAGGTATAAAGGGAAAGGGGTGAGCAATGCTGTGAAAAATATTAACACCGAAATAAAAAAAGCCCTGATAGGTAAAAATGCTGCAGAGCAGCAAGATATAGATCAGGTGTTGATTGAATTGGACGGCACGGCTAACAAATCTAAACTAGGTGCCAATGCAATTCTAGGTGCTTCTTTTGCTGTTGCTCATGCGGCGGCGATAGCTGCAGAAAAGCCATTATATAAATATTTAGCCGAAAAATATTTTCCCTATGTAGAAAACTTATCCGTACCGGTTCCGATGGTCAATATTATCAGCGGTGGGCTGCATGCAGGAAAGAATATTGACCTTCAGGATTTTCTAATTATCCCATTATCGGCTAACTCCTATCCCTCTGCATTGGAAATGATATCGGCAGTATATTGGAAAACTCAGGAAGTACTTAATAAAAATGGGTACAACGCTTATCTTTTGGCCGACGAAGGTGGTTTTGGTCCGCAACTTTCTTCTAATGAAGAAGCATTGGAAATTTTGTGTGAAGTATTTGAATTGTGTGGCTTTAAAGCGGGGAAGGATATCGCTATCGCCCTGGATGTGGCTTCTTCCCATTTTTATGATGCCGATAAAAATATTTATTATCTGAATTCAGAAAAACGGTTTCTTTATTCTTCACAAATGGTGGATATGCTGGAGCAGTGGACAATTGATTATCCAATAATTTCTATTGAAGACGGACTGGCGGAGGATGATTGGGAGGGATGGAAACAACTTACTTTAAGGCTTGGAAATAAAATTCAGTTAATCGGGGATGATCTTTTCACTACCAATCCCGATCGTATTCAGAAAGGCATCGATGTGAGGGCAGGAAATGCAGTCTTGGTGAAAATGAATCAAATTGGAACATTGAGTGAAACGGTAAAAGCGATGGAAATGGCAAAGAAAGCTGGTTTCAAAACGGTAATCTCAGCCCGATCCGGAGAAACTGAAGACGCTACTCTCGCTGATTTGGCTGTTGGTTTAAATAGTGAACAGATTAAGATAGGTTCACTTGCAGGGTCTTCAAGGCTGGCAAAATACAACCAGTTGCTTAGAATCAATGATCAGATTGGAGGCAGGTATGTTGGCAACTCTGTCTTTAAATTTCAGAAGAAGTCTGAATAAAAGATAAGAAATGACAGCTGGATATCATAGCGAACTGCCCAGACCCGTTACTTGTATTGGCTTTTTAAGGCCATTATCTTATAATTTTTTAATTAATATTGATTGTGATTCAAAAAAGTAAAATATATCAAGTGAAAAAATTTCTTTTTATTGTAATTGGATTAATCTGTTTTCCTGGTTCTTTTCTTTATGCGCAACCAAACTATCCAAAGCAGGGTTCAAATAATAGGCCTGGTGATTTAACTGTAACTCGAAATACCATCAGCAATTCATATTTGTCTTTAACTTATAGCCCCCAGACCATAAGCATGGAAGCTGTAACGAAATCGGATAAAAAAGTTTTTTTAAGAAACCTTATGCCACATACGACAATATCAACAATCCACAAGGAACAAGTAAGTGATACCGTTTTTGGAATAGGTTCGTCACTGCTGATCAATACTATTGATGGTTGCAAAACACGATTTGCACTTTTTCCGATGCAACCATTTCTGTTTGTAACCCAAATTCTTAAAAATACCGATGCTGATACTTTGAACATTCAAAAACTTAACCCAATATCTTTTTCAATAGACTTGGGCAAAAAGGCTAACGAATTAATAACTTTGGGAACAGGTGGGTTGCTTGCCGCAGATAAAAATCCGGGTAGTTATGTCTTTCTTACCACAGTTGATCCTGCAACCAGGCATGGAGTTATATCCGGTTGGTTAACAAATGAAAAAGGAAGCGGCGTGTTGTTTTCCAGATTTACTGATAATACGATTGTGATAAAACCACAAATTGACTATGGAAATTTCCGGTTGCCCCCAGGAAAAAAGGAAACTAGTGAAACCCTGCTGATTGGTTATTTTGATGATGCCCGAATTGGTGAAGAACAATTTGCTGATGCAATTGCAAAACATCAGCACATAAAATTAAAGCCACGTACGGCTGTTTACTGTTCCTGGTATTCTGAAGAAAACGGAGGGGCGGGGAGTGAGGAATCATCTGTTGAGCTTGCAGGGTTTATCAAAAGAATTTAAAATCTTATGGACTGGGCGTAATTCAAATAGATGACCAGTGGCAAGCGGGGGGACAATACAATGGCCCGCGTCGTGGTTTCTACAGGGTAGACCCAACAGGAGGTTATCCAAACGGAATGTCAACCACAGCCAAAGCTATTAAAGATGCCGGTTTAGTGGCGGGGATTGGGTGGATGCCATTTGCCCGTAACCACCAGGATCCGGAATATAAAGATCGTCAGCATTGGTTTGCACACCGTCTTGATGGGAGGCCTTATGAAACTAAATGGGGTGGTACATCGCTTGATCTTACCCATCCCGAAGTACAAAAGCATATTGCTTATGTAGCAGGCAAGATGCAGAACTGGGGTTATGGTTATTTTAAAATGGATGGTTATGGACAGGTACTGTTACGGAGCAGGTTTATATCAACGATGGTTATAAAAACGACAGTATAGGTAATTGCAAACCTTTGTACAATCCCTTAACAGGCCAAATTGAGGCGTTTCGTAATGGTTTAAAACTAATCAGGAAAACAACGAACGGCAACGTGTATTTGTCCGGTTGTTGTGCAAGCCAGAATATGCGTTCATTTGGCGCTTCAATGGGCTTGCTTGATGCGATGCGAATAGGTCCTGATTTTAATCACGATGGGCAGAGTATCCGAACCGGGGCAACCCGTGCATCCCGACTTTATTTTTTGAACGGAAGAGTTTGGTGGAATGACCCCGATCCTTCGATGTTAAGAGAAAGCGGAAAATCAACAGCTGATGGTGCCGCTGCCGGAATTGGGTCACTAACCTGGGCGCGGTTACTTCCTTCATTTGTGGCTATTTCAGGACAATTTTTTCTTAGCAGTGATTGGCTTCCAAACCTTCCCAACGACCGGATTGAAATTATGAAACGTTGTATGGCGTCACATAATGGAGTAGCAAGACTTGTAGATGCATTTGAAAAAATGCTGCCTTCCATATGGCTTGCTCAAGACAAAAAATCAGGTACTCCACGAAACGTAATTGGCTTATTCAATTGGGACACGATCCCTAAAAAAATTGGATGCTCCCTGGCATGGGCAGGATTATATGATAAGACCGACTATTATGCATTCGATTTTTGGGGAGACAATCCTTTGGCTAATCTTTCGGCATCTGTTTCTGAAGAACTGCCTTCTGAATCCTGCAGGGTAATAGCCTTACGGGCCAAATCAAATCATCCGGTGGTTGTATCCACTTCGCAACATATCACGCAGGGTATGATTGATCTGACAAACGAAAAATGGGGAAACCAAACTTTATCAGGAACAAGTAAAATAATTGGTGGTGACAATTATGAGATCCGAATTGCAGGATTGAATGATGGCTCGAATTGGAAAGCAAGCAATGCAACAATCATTGAAAAAATTGGCGATGTAACAATTGAAGTTTTACCGCAGACAGAAGAAGGATGGCTGAGCGTTGTAATTAATTCCAAAGAAAGCCAAATTGTTAAATGGCAGCTGAAGTTTAGTAAGTAAATGCAGATTAACGGCACCTGTGGTCTGTACGCCAAGTACTTTAAACTCAAGCAAAGAAGCGCCCGATCTGAGCAGGACTCCGTTCAGTTGCCAGCCGTAGCTTGCCTGCTTCACATGATCAGCATTTAACTGACAATGTTCCCCATTTGATGAATCGCAGATCATAGTTATCTTTATTTCGAAGAGCAGTAAACATAAATTTGTACCGTCAACGATTTTAATTGTTTAAGGTGAGATCCTTTTTTTCTGTCTAGTTGGGAAAGTGGACAAGTAAGCTGGGACAGTTTTTGTAAACATGTAAAAGACGAAGGCTATAATGGAGTGGAAGCACCCGTTCCTTTTGAACCGGAGTTAAGAGATGGATGCTTGCAGCACTCACAAAGTATGATCTGCAACTGGTGGTTCAGTATTATCAATCCTTTGAAAAAGATTTTACAGAACATAAGGCCAACAAGCAGAATCAACTATATTTACTATTACAGCGGAGTTTGGGCCATTTCCTTATATGTAGGCGTTACCATTTTCGCAGGAACCGGTTGCCAGTAAATGGGACATTAATGTGTACATGATGCGCTTATTAAAACAGCGATACAATCAATAAAAAAACATGTATAATGCAAACAATTTCAGCAGAAGTAAAAAATACAAACGATATGGCAGTAAAGTTTAACGCTTCCTATATCTTTTTAGTGAGCGTTGTTTCTGCATTGGGCGGCTTGCTATTTGGTTTTGATACAGCAATTATTTCAGGCGCCATAAATTTTATTCAACCTTATTTTCAATTGAATGAATATTCTCTCGGTTGGGCAGTAAGTTCAATTTTAATTGGCTGTGTCATAGGGGCGGCTATTGCAGGGAAGTTGTGTGATGTATGGGGCCGGAAAAAAATATTATTGCTTTGCGGGTTTTTATTTGCTGTTACCGGCATTGGTACAGGAATGGCACATTCGTTAGGCGTGTTTGTTTTTTTTAGAATAGCAGGAGGTTTGGCCGTAGGAATAGCAGCCATGGCTGCACCTATGTATATTGCTGAAACGGTGCCCGGCGCTTTACGTGGACGAATGGTATCGCTGTATCAATTGGCAATTGTGTTGGGAATATTGCTGGCTTATTTATCTAATTATTTATTGGCCGATGCCGGTGAAAATAACTGGCGCTGGATGTTTGCTTCACAGACAGTGCCCTCTGTATTGTTTTTTGGTTTTATGTTTTTAGTGCCTGAATCGCCACGCTGGTTAATGAAAAAGGAACGAAAAAAAGAAGCTGAAATTATTTTAACAAAAGTAGGAGGAGCAGTCTATAGCAATATTGAGTTAGAAGCAATTGAGGAAAGTTTTCATCACGAGCATAAAGAAAAACTTGCTGATTTATGGCTGCCTGCATTTAGCCCTTTGTTGTGGATGGGTATTATCATTGCCGTTTTTCAACAGATAACCGGCATTAACGCCATCTTATATTATGCACCGGAGATCATTAAAAAAACAGGTGTAACTAATGAAAATGCTTTACTGCAAACCATCGGCATTGGAGTAATTATGTTCCTATTTACGCTGGTGGCTATTTGGCTGATTGATAAAGCAGGCCGAAAAATTTTATTACTCATTGGTTGTGCCCTTATGGGGCTTTCGCTGATTGGAGTGGCGGCTTGTTTTCATTTTCAATATTTTGAAAACTACCTGGTATTACTATTTTTAATGATTTACATAGCAGGATTTTCAGCCAGTTTAGGCGCAGTAACCTGGGTAATCCTCTCTGAAATATTTCCCAATCGCATTAGGGGGTTGGCATTATCGATAAGTACGTTGTTATTATGGATAGCCGATTTTTTTGCCAGTTTTGCGTTCCCTGTTTTAAATGAAAAGCTTGGTGTGGCGATAACCCTCCTCATCTTTTCTGCATTATGTGGTATTTATTACATCTACATCAAACGAAAAATTCCGGAAACAAAAGGAAGGTCGCTGGAAGAATTAGAAAAGATGTTAGTGAAAGAGAGGTAAAACGGATAAATTAATCCAAAATTCCCTATCATGATTACTGCAATCATTTTTTCAGAATTCAAATTTTACATTGTATGAGAATAGTTTTTCAAGCCATATTGTTTTGGATGATCAGTAGTCGGAAAATAAGAATATGGTAAGTAGGTAAAAAGACGCCTGGAAAATGGAATCAAAACCAATCGATGAATAAAATCCGCACAAATAGCATCTTTATTGTAATACTGTGCTTTTTAACGCCGCAGCAGACTTAAGCGCAATCGGATAAGCAAAGGATTGAATATAACCGGTAACAAATTTCCGGGAGAGGTATCCGTTTTTACAGAGGAAGGTGAAGATGTGATTGTTGAAAATAACTTCATCAATCAATAGTAATATTTTAGTCCTGTTGGTGTGGGTTCGACAAGGATAAAAGAATGGAAACGGGGCAAAGGCGCCAATGATGAAGTTTATCGGGGATAATAGATGGATTTAGAATCGTTTCGAAATAAAGAAATAGATTTGAAGGAAAGTTGGTGGCATTTATAACTTAGCTGACAGTTTGAGCGATAAAAATGAAAAAGTAGTATGAAAAGACTATTAAATAAAAAAACAATTGTAACAGGAGCAGGAGAAGGCATCGGCAGAGGTATTGCCGAAGCAATGGCCAAGCATGGTTCAAAATTGGCCATCTGTGATATTAATGAGAAAACCCTTGCAGAAACAGCTCTTAAATTGAAGTGTCTTGGAGCAGATGTGTTTAGTAAAATCGTTGATATCCGAAACGAACAGGAAATCATTGACTTTGTTGCTGAGTCTGCTGCTGATATGGGCGGTATTAATGTTTTAATCAACAACGCAGCGGTAATGCCGGGATCAGCATTGGAAAAACTTTCAGCCGCAACAATTGATGAAGTGTTAAGTGTAAATCTACGGGCGCCAATATTGTTCAGCCGGGAAGTATTGCCGTTTATGAAAAAGGAAACAAATGGTTCCATCATTCATATGTCAAGCGTTACCGGTCATAATGGTTTTCCGGAAGTGGCGGTTTATGGCGCATCAAAAGGAGGACTAATGGCGCTGGCCCGTGGGCATGCAATGGAACTGGCTCCGCACAATATTCGTGTAAACACAGTGTCGCCCGGAACAGTAGATTCAGCCATGCTTCACCGGTTTATCCAACAAAACGCAGCTGACCCGGAGCAGGTACTCAGCGAGTTTAACCGCATTCACCCGAGAGGAAAAATTGCTACAGTTAAAGAGGTTGCAAACGTGTTTGTTTTCCTTGCAAGCGATGAGTCGATAAATATTACGGCAACAGATATAAGGTGCGATGGTGGTTATTGTGTGCAGGGTACTCAACCAAAATAATATTAATAAGACATGAAAATTACAGGATTAAAAACACTGGTGGTCAATGCGGAAATGCGCAACTGGGTTTTTGCAAAAGTTGAAACAGACCAGCCTGGGCTTTTTGGCTGGGGAGAAGGTTCGCTTGAGTGGAAAACAAGAGCTGTTGTTGGGGCATTGGAAGATTTTGAACCCATGATTGTTGGTGAGGATCCCCGAAATATCGAACATCTCTACCAGAAAATGTACCGTCAATCATTCTGGGCAATGGGCGTCATCGGCATGTCAGCTATTTCTGCCATTGAACAGGCGCTTTGGGATATTAAAGGTAAGGACCTCAACGTACCTGTCTTTGAACTTTTGGGTGGTAAAGTAAGAGACCGGGTTAGAATGTACACACATTTAGGCGGTGGTGATATGAAAGCTGTGTATGAAACTTTTTCAGTAGAACCGCTCATTGAATATGCTGAAAGAGTTGTCAGCAAAAGTTACTCGGCGTTAAAAGTGGTATTTGTTCCCTATTCAAAAACGATTGAAGGAAATAAAAAAGTGAAACAGTTTGCCCACATGTTTGGAAAACTCAGGGAAGCTGTTGGACCCGATATTGATATCATGGTGGACTTTCATGGCAGGACAACTCCTGCAATGGCTATCCAGTATATTAACGCTATTGAAGAGTATCATCCCTTCTTTTGCGAAGAACCCGTTCGCCCTGAAAATATAGACTCTATTAAAATGGTAACAGACAGAACAAAGGTTCCCATTGCTACAGGCGAAAGGCATATTTCAATTTATCAATACAAAGAAATATTTGAAAAAAATGCGGTGCATATTATTCAGCCCGACCTATGCCATTGCGGTGGGCTATGGGCTGCTAAAAAAATAGCGGCAATGGCCGAGGTGTACCACATGGGAGTAGCACCACACAATCCGTTAGGACCAGTGGCTAATGCGGTTGCCCTGCATTTTGCATTATCAACTCCCAACTTCCTCATTCAGGAAGATATGCTTACCGATGTGCCCTGGCGGTGGGATGTGGTGCAAACGGAAATAACCTCTCAAAATGGATATTGGAACGTTCCCGTAAAACCAGGATTAGGAATTGAAATCAATGAAGAGGAAGCAAAAAAGCATCCGTTCAAACAGGAAATCATTCATTCCAATACCATCAGAGATGAAGACAATGCTATATTGGACTGGTAAAAAACAAACTGAATAAATCAAAACAAATGGATCGTGTGAACGCAGAACTAACCTATTCAATTCCGGCAATTGTAGGCGAAGGTTGTATTTGGGATGCAGCGAAACAACGCCTGCTTTGGGTGGATATTCTGTCGCAGAAAATATATTCTTTTAATCCTCAAAATGGTGCTAACACCGGTTATGATATTGGGCAGGATGTTGGTACTGTGGTACTTACAGAATCTGATCGTTGGGCTTATGCCGGTCAGGATGGAATAGGTTTTCTTAATCCTGAAAATGGCGAAATAACGGAAGGCGCAAAACCCGAAAAAAATCACCCCGAAATCCGGTTCAACGATGGAAAATGCGACCCGAGGGGAACTTTCTGGGCTGGCACTATGGCCTATGATTGCACAAGAGGTGCGGGCAAGCTGTACGAGTTCGACTCAAAAGGTAATGTGAAGATAAAGATTGACACAACGACCATTTCTAACGGTTTGGCATGGAGCAGCGATTGTAAAAAATTCTATTTTATCGATTCACTTACTTATGAAATTCATCAGTATGATTATGATATAACCACCGGCGATATTCAAAATAAAAAAATTATTACAACAATAGAAAAAGAAATTGGTTTGCCTGATGGAATGACGATTGACAACGATAATCATTTATGGGTAGCCTTGTTTGGTGGTGGGAAAGTGATAAGAATAAACCCCGAAACAGGTGATACAGTTTTTGAAGTTTGTGTGCCGGTACCTAAAGTTACCTCCTGTGCATTTGGCGGTGAACATTTAGATGAACTTTATATAACTACTGCCAATTATTTAATGGATGAAGAAGCACTTAAAGAATATCCGCTTTCCGGTTCTTTGTTCAAGGCAAAACTTCCTTTCAAAGGAATGCTGCCGTATAAAATGATTTTTTAAAAATTTGCATATAGAAATATGGTATCAGAAAAAGTTAATTGCAGGAAACCGGGGCAGGTAACCTTCGATGGAAATGTTTATACAAAAGGAGCTATCGGGGCCATACACGGTGAAAAACAAAGAACGCAAAGTGAATAAATCGAAATGAAGTGGTCAGGTGATTTTATATTGAATAAGAAAAACCTATTATGCTTTATTCATAATAATAAATCAGGAATAAGAAATATGAATATCTTTTCGCAAAGAATAATAAAGCTGTTGCATGCGTTTGCTTTTCTTGCTTTATATGTTAACGCAACATCATCAATTTTTGCGCAGTCAAACCGGTGGCCGGTAACAATTCATTCGCCTGATAAGCATTTGCAAATGCAATTCACTATGAATAAGTCGGGAGAGATTTTTTACAATTTCACTGCTAATAAGAAATTATTGCTGCAATCATCAAGAGTGGGCCTGGAGGTAAAAGGTAAGCCCATATTGAGAAGTAAGAAAATAGAAACAGTTGATGAAGTATGGAAACCTGTATGGGGAAAGCGCAGCGAAGTGCCAGAACAGTACACCGAATTGCAATTGGTTTTTGATATGTACACCATTAAAGCCCGGGTATATAATAATGGTATTGCTTTCAGGTATGAGGGTGGAAGTGTGGAGAACGAACTCACCCAATTTAATTTTGCCGGTGATTACACGGTATGGTCTTACAAAGTAGAAGATCATAATGTTGGGCCGGAACATTTGATGGATGCAGGTGGCGGCGAACGATTGCCAGTGATGACTGTCAGAGCTGATGCTAATAATTACATGGCAGTACACGAAGCAGCGCTGGAAAGTGGTGAACCCATGCGACTGCAAGTACACAGATGTACAACTATAATGACCATTCCTTCCAAACGGGGAAAAGCTTGGCGTGTAGTTTTATATGGACGTACACCAGGTGAATTGGTAGATTCACATTTGATTGAATTGCTAAATCCTCCCCCCGCTTCCGATTTTTCCTGGGTAAAACCGGGTGTAGCTGTATGGGACTGGCGCATTGACGGAGCAATAGCGAATGGGTTTAAATATAATATGACGTTACCTTCGTGGAAACGAATGGTTGATTTTGCATCTGCAAACGGAATTCTTTCATTGGTGCTCGATGCTAATTGGTACGGGCCTGAGTTTGAAAAAGGATCAGATCCGACAAAAGGTGGAAAAGTTGATCAGGTACATCAGATAATTACTTATGGTAAGGAAAAAAATGTAGGCGTTTGGTTGTACCTGAATGATGTAGGCGGAAAACAATACCCCATTGATGAAACCATAAGGCAATATAGCCGGTGGGGTGCTGTGGGTATTAAGTATGGATTCATGGCGGGAAATTTTGAAGAGAAAAATATCCGCACCCGATTAATAACAAGACTTTGTACGGAAAATCATTTGATGGTTGATTTCCATGATGACCCTGTTCACCCATATGGACAAATGCGCACCTATCCTAATGCGGTTACACGGGAGTACAATCATGCGCAACTCGATGCGCTTCGGGTATTTCAACCGGCAACATTTGTAACAGCTGTATTTGTAAATATGCTGGCAGGTCCGTTGGATATGAATAATGGAACAATGGATATGTTTCAGCAAGGTAGAACCGATAATCCCATGCCGGTTCCCTCAACGATCACTGCCGAGGCAGCCCGTACATTAATTGTTTTTTCGGGAGCAACCATTATTCCTGACATTCCGGAAAATTATAATAAGCATCCGCAAATTTTAAAATTCATAGCTGCTCAAAAAATGCCATGGAAAGAAAGTAAAACATTGAGTGGTGATATAGGGGAATACATTGTTATGGCACGACAAAATGCAGATGGTAATTGGCTGATTGGCGCTGCCACGAATGAAAATGCAAGAGATGTCAGCATACCGCTTTCTTTTCTTGAAAAAGGAGATTATGAAGCATTATTGATAGAAGATGGGAAAGATGCTGATTATCGTTTTAAAAAAGAATCGTACACAACATCAACAAGAATTGTTAATAATATGCAATACATAAATGTGAGACTGGCGCTTGGAGGTGGAGCTTGCATCCTGTTACAAAAGAAAAAATAATAAGCTTCGATTAATTGTAAAATGACAATGTATGTCTGCAAACAAGAATTTCAGAAGTATTCTAAACATTTTTTTGGTTCTTACATGTATCTTATTTGCGCAACAAAATATAGCGCAGAAGGTGGTTACATTTTTGGCAAAATAGAATAGGTAAATGGATATGAAAAGGATATTTCCGGTGAAAATATTGACTACAATTCTATTTATCCCGATTATGTTTCAATGGCTTTATTAACCCGCTGGAGCGATGGGAAATAAGTGATTGAATGGGAAACAGCACCTGTTCCAAAAACTGTAAAAGGGGATTATGTATATTTCAGTGGGGTGGCTGCACATTCATCTGCCACACGACTGGGCAATTACCGGTCCTTTCAGAATTGAACTGGAGGTCTAGAGGTAAGTTGGCCTGGAAAGGAATTGGTTGGTTCAGAAAAACCTTTTTCCGTTCCGGCAACAGATGCAGGCAAACAAATTTTTATTCGCTTTGATGGAGCAATGGCCCAATTACGTGTGTCTTGATAATGAAACTGGGATTCTGGTTGGTATCTCGGAGCTTATATTTCCCGACATATGTGGTTAACGAAAACAAATGCAGTGCATGTTAATCATTGGGGAACCTATATCACAACCCCAAAATTATTTGGAGAAACTATTTCATTGTTATTTAATTTCTAACATTTTCTCCGGGTCCCAACGTACGATCCGACGTTCAAAGTGACTGAGATTGCAAGCTAAAGCAGGTCCGGCTGCCCGCAGGCCAAATGTAGCATCTTCGATGGTATTTCTTCCGGTGCGCATGGCATCAAAAAAATCCATAAAGTGATCATAATGGTCATCATACCATTCCGGTGCTTCGTAACGGTATTCTTTGAATTGGGTCGGTTTTTGGTCCTCTGGTTTTGGATAAGTTTTTTCGTACCACTTTTTATATTCAGCCTGTTGAGAGGAAGAAAAGGTGTCAAAACTGTCCCAATTACCGTAACCGGGTGCTTTTGCTAAGCGATTTCTTTTTACCGTAAATCCATTATATCCGAATTGAATTTCACCCTCTGAACCCACCATGCGGTTAATCCAACTTCCGCCGGAGCCATCTACAAAATTGACCCGTAGGGTACATTGAAAAGCCGGGTGCGCCGATGATTGAGGATATTCCATGATGCCCATCATCACGTCCGGTACATCTCGTCCATCCTTCCAATAGGTTAACATACCGCTGCCATAAATGCGCTCAGGGCCATGTGAATCCAGGGTCACATGCAATGCAGATAATAAATGGATGAATAAATCGCCTGCGACACCGGTACCATAATCCTGATAATTGCGCCAACGGAAAAACCGGGTTGCGTCAAAGGGTCGTTTCGGAGCATCGCCTAAAAATTTTTCCCAATCCACGGTAGCTGCTGAAGCATCAGTAGGTATCGAATATTGCCAGGCTCCATTAGCAGAAAAACGATCATTGGCCGTTTCGACCATATTAAGTTGTCCAATGTCCCCGGCTTTAATCATTTGCCGGGCTACCTTGCGGACCACACTGCTCACACCTTGGCTGCCGACCTGAAAGGCTTTTCCACTCTTTTGTTGAGCCTGGATAACGGCATGTCCCTCTTCGATACGATGCACCATCGGTTTTTCACAATACACAGCTTTACCCGCATTGAGGGCATCTTTACTGATATGATCATGCCAATGGTCCGAGGTCGCTACAATCACAGCATCGATGTCTTTTCTACTTAATACAGATTTATAGTCTTTTGTCGTAAAGATGTGGTTGCCCCAAATTTCTTTGGCGCGTTCCAACCTACCGCTATATAAGTCACAAACAGCGACCAATTGAACGCCGGGGATTTCCAAAGCTTTATGGGTATCTGCATTACCTTGTATGCCGCAACCGATCAGGGCAAGGTTAATGCGGTCATTGGTACTAAATCTTTGGTCCGGCTGAATTACCCTGGTTTCTATTTGTTCTTCCAAAAGGTTTTTCGCAAAGGGTAAAGTACTTAATACGGCACTGCTTTTTGCTATATTTTGTAAAAAGGACCGCCTGGAAGATGATTTTTTCATAACTAAAACTTTAAGTTTGAAGGTATGAAAAAAACCAGTGATTCTAAGATTTATGGTGCTGAGAATTTACAGGGCAGAAATTTTAGTCCGGATCCGTACGGCCAGGGTTTGAAGCAGTTGCCAAGGCGTAACCCGCATGGTACTAAAATCACTGCTATTATAAAGTACTGCAATACTTAAATCCAGGTCGGGGAGGTAATACATTTCAGCCAAATAACCGGGAAAAAATCCACCATGCCCCACCATGCGGCCAGCTGCACTTTGACGAAGCATAACTCCATAACCATATTCCAGGTTTTCATTACCCAACTTGGCAGGCACTGTGACGTATAATAAAGAATCGGCATTTTCGGTAAAAAACTGATGAGAGTAAATAATTTTTGCCCATTTTGCCAGGTCAGCAGCTGTGGTAAACAAGCCTCCGCCAGTCCATTCTACCTGAGGATTGACCTGCAATTCTCGTTTCTTCACTATTTCATCCGGCACCCCGAATAAATTGCTACGCCCTGCGTAACCCGGGCTTAATCTCTTAATTTTAGCATGTACAGCTGGTCCGGTATTCTTTAATTTTAATGGCCTGGAAATCCAATGTTTTAACAAGTCGTAATACGTTTTACCCGTTATCTCTTCAATGATCAGCCCCAGTAAAATATAATTGGTGTCGGAGTAGTCCCATGCTGTACCGGCTTTAAAAGGAGCGGGTTGGTCCAGAATGTATTGCAAGCGATCAATGACGGTCCATTGTTTGTCAGGCATTTTTACCCAATCCCGAATAAATTGTTCTTTAAATTCATACCTCACTAAACCACTGGTGTGATTAAACAACATCTTTACGGTAATATCATAAGCATTCGGCAGGCGATGAAACCAATCGATATGTTCAAGATAAGTGGAAATTTTAGCTTCCGGATCGAGTATGCCTGATTCAATTAATTTTAAAGCAACCGCAGAAACAAACGTTTTACCAGTGCTGCCACCCAGGAATCGGCAGTTTGTGCGCATCGGTTGCTGTTTTTGCCGATGTTGATATCCCGCCACCATTTTATAAGCTTTGTTATTGGGCATAATTATGCTAACACTTATGCCAGGTACCCTTGAAAACTTATATAGGGAATCCAGAACAGGTTGAAGCATTTTTTTTACTTTCATATTCTGACCATGCCCTATTTCCGGGCCCCAAATAAGAACCAGAACCAACAGACTTTTAATAAGGGTCCACATCGATATTTACTCTTAATGTACTTAATCCATCTTGTTGGCGCAATTCATCGGCCTGGTGCTGAATCTGTTTTTTGACTTCATTGATCTTCGTTCCTTTTTTCTCAAAAATGATCAGAATTTGTCTAAGAAAAAGCCCTCTGATTTTACCTACACTTGGCTCAGTAGGTCCTTTAAGATTATTATGACCTACAAGTTTTACCATCCCTCGGGCCATTGAATTGGCCGCCTGGATCACCAGATCCAATTTTTTATGTTTCAGCAACACGCCAATCATGCGTGTGTAAGGCGGATATCTATACCTTCGCCGTTCCGCCATTTCGGAGGCATAAAATGAATGGAAATGTTGTTTGATTACATCTTGCAATACCGGATGATCATGCTTAATAGCTTGAAGGATAACCAATCCGGGATATTCTCGTCTTCCGGCGCGGCCACTGACCTGAGTTATTAATTGGTAAGCCCTTTCGTTAGCCCTAAAATCCGGAAAACTAAATAATTGATCCACCAACAATATGCCTACCAAAGAGACTCTTTCGAAATCAAGACCTTTAGTCACCATTTGTGTACCGATTAAAATATCTACACGATGGCCGGCGAATTCTTCCAGAATGTCCTCCTGAGCCCGCACAGTATGGGCCGTATCTAAATCCATGCGCCGAATTCGCGCTTGCGGAAATAATTCTTTTAAATCCAGTTCAATTTTTTCAGTTCCAAACCCTTTTAAATCAAGCTCGGTACTACCACAATCGGGGCATTTTTTAAATAAATCCGTATGATAACCACAATAGTGACATATCAATTTGTGCCTAAAACGGTGATACGTCGTACTTACATCACAGTGAACGCATTGGGCGTGCCAACCACATTGTTTACACCATTGGTAGGGAGCAAATCCTCTTCGATTTTGGAATAAGATAACCTGGTGTTTCTGGGCTAAAGCACTTGAGATGGATTGAAATAATTCCGGGGACAACTCTTTGCGCAATTGTTTTTTCTTCCGATACTCGTTCAAACCGATTATTTTGACCTCCGGCAAATTGGAAGCGCCTATTCTTTGCATTAATTCAACCCGTTGATATTTCTCTTGTTGCGTGTTATAGAAAGATTCAAATGAAGGTGTTGCACTACCCAAAATTATTTTGGCTTGGTACATTTTAGCTAATACAATCGCTGCGTCCCGGGCGTGATACCTTGGCGCAGGGTCATCCTGTTTATATGATGGGTCATGTTCTTCATCAACTATGATTAAACCCAGGGCAGAAAATGGTAAAAATAATGCTGATCGCGGACCGATAACCATAGGGAAACCGGCATGCACATTGTGCCAAATCTCGACCCGCTCTTGGTCATTTAACTTGGAGTGGAACACCAAAGCATCCTTTGGAAAATGATTGATGATGCGGGAAATCATGTGATTCGTCAGTGCTATTTCAGGTAATAAATAGAGCACTTGTTTCCCCTGGGCGATGATTTCTTTGGCTAATTCCAAATAGACGCGTGTTTTACCACTACCGGTAATCCCAAATAATAATACCGGATGCTTAGCCTGGCTTATGACTTGTACGGCCTCTGCTTGTTGGGACAACAAAGCCGGTAATGGTTGCGCTTCCTCCTTCCCTGTTACAATCCGACTAATAGTGATAGTGTCCTGATTAAGAATGCCCTTTTTAACCAAGGCTTTCAAAACAGCCGTGTCAATACCAAGACTGGTTAAAGAACTTTTTATTACCTGCTCTGTTTCCCGGGCCAACTGAAAAAAAGTCAGGAGAGCTTCAGTTTGTTTGGGTGCTTTGGAGGTTAATTCAAATGCCAGGTCTTCCTGGCCGGCTAAGGATGGATTTAAGGTAAATAGCTCATCTTTTTTAGGGCGGTATTTTTCCTTTATTTCTTCCTGAATTTCAATAATCTGTCTTTGTAGCAGGCGGTGGATAGTTGGATAAATGGTTTTTCGTTGGAGGATGTCTTGAATGTCCTGCAATCGCAGCCGTTTTTGAATAGTTAACGCTTCAACAATTAAATATTCTTCATCATTCAATTGTGCCGGGCTTTCTTCAGCCTCCGGCATCAGGGAAATAAATGTTTCACTGGTCAATTTGAGATTGGAAGGAAGAGCTGCCTGCATGACTTCACCTAGTGTGCAGGCATAATAATCGGCGATCCATGACCAAAAATCAAGGTGTATTTGATTAACCACCGGTGTATCATCCATAATGGCTAATAAAGGCTTGGGTTTGTAAGGGACGTCTTCTTCAGGACCTATGGACACTACCAGGCCTGTATATCGGCGTGTTCTGCCAAACTGAACTTCTACCCGTTTACCAATCATCACGGATGTTCTGAATTCCGGAGGAACCCAATAAGAATATGGTTTGGGCAGGACCAAAGGTAAAATAACCTGCGCATACCAGTTATCGGTTATGGGAGATGTAAAATCTGATGTTTCCGGATAGTTCATGTGCTGTAAAAATGTAAAATATTAACGACATTGATGGCCGGATTGGCTCTGCAAGAAAAAAATCGTTTCGGCAGACCATAGCTTAAATATTGAAGACTACTAATTATGAAAATTTGGACTTATCCCGTTCTGTTTTTGACAATTCTGTGGACTTGCCAAAATAGTGAAGATCATAGCCCTGACAAAATTATTTTTAATGTCAAGGTGTGGTCCGAAAGGATTATCCCTGGTGATGCGGTGAGTATTCAGGCGGATACTATTGTCCGGGTAGGTAGGTGGGACGACATGAAAACATTAGCCGGAGCCACTACCGAACTCATTGACGGTCAGGGAGGACTATTGATTCCAGGGTTTATCGATAGCCATGTTCATCTGCGGGATGGTGCTCAAAGCCTCATTTCAGTTCAGCTTCGGGACGCTTCCACTCCGGCAGAGTTCATCCGAAAGTTGGGTGAATTTGCCAAAGGCAGAGACAGCAGCTTGTGGATCTTGGGAGGCGTGTGGAATCATGAACTTTGGGGTGGTGAACTACCCAGCCGGCATTGGATTGATTCTGTTACCGGCATGATTCCGGTCTTTGTAAATCGTTTAGATGGGCATATGGCTTTGGCCAATTCGGCTGCTATAAAATTGGCCGGTCTGGCTTTAGATGATCTTCATTTATTTGTAGAAGGTGGAGATATTATCCGGGACATGAATGGGTTGATGACCGGAATATTTAAAGATAATGCAATGGATCTAATCTACCGGAGTATTCCAGCCCTTCCTGCATCGATGGAAGACCTTGGTCTCGATTCAGCGCAAAATTATCTTTTACGACATGGTGTGACCAGTGTTCATCACATGGGTACTTGGCATGACGTGCTATGGCTTGAAAAAGCCAAAAGGGAAGGACGATTAGACCTGCGTATTTATGCCTGTACACCCTTGGCGGAATGGGGCCAATTGGCTAAACGACTTGCTGTAGAAGGCCAGGGAGACGCCTGGCTGAAAGTCGGGGGACTCAAAGGATTTATGGATGGTTCATTAGGTTCCCACACAGCGTCTTTTTTTGAAGACTATATCGATAAAAAAAGAGATAA
>JAYRWN010000092.1:0-6789 GCA_041917975.1 Saprospiraceae bacterium
GACATCATAACAGGATAAAGAATCTAATCCTGTAAATTTGATGGGTTCGAGATTGGTCGCGTCTGCGGCCGTGCAGCCTTGAATGGTATCGTTAACCGGACAAATGACGTTTGCTGCAGTAAAGGGTTTGCTATTGACTACGGTAATTTTCTGAGTTGCCGTATCCCTGGTATTATCCCTGGTATTGATAGCGATATATCTGATGGTGATCATACCTAGTCCACAGACACCTAACGTATTCTGAATAGTGTCCCGATTAATGCGTAAATCAGGGCCACACACGTTCATCACGGTAGGCTGGTCAAAAACCACCGGTTGATTACAACTGATGGTTTTTTCGGCTGGTGTAACCACGATATCGGGACGTGTACTTTCTCCCCCAACTACGGTAACCCGGAAGCGGCAGGTACTGGTATTACCTGCTAAGTCCGTGGCTTTAACGGTCAACCAAACTACTCTGGCATCTTCACAACAAAACTGTACACAGGAATCGTAGCGGAGGTCATCTGTACTGCTGAGGCCACATACATCATTATCCCTTTTGATCATCAGAGTGTAAGGACCACAATTATCGGTTGCCTCAATATTTGTAAAGTCTTCCAGACAATATTCGATGATCCGTTCGGACGGTAAAGTCACTGTAATATCCGCGCAATTAATAATCGGCGGGTCTTTATCCACCACATGCACTCTGGTGGTGTCATAAGTCACATTACCACATGGATCCGTTACCGTATAACGCACCATGTGATCCCCTTTACGCAAGCTGATTTTTTGACCCAGATCGATAAGGTGCATATTGTTCACGATGGCTGAAATGGTCACATTACTGCCATGGCAGGCGTCTTCTACTCTCCGCGGAGCCATGAGCATGTAGGTGCCAAATACACTTCCTCTATCGGTACTGATGGTCACATCAGGTATGGCATCTACCACTGGAGGCCGGTTATCGATGATTTGAATAGTTTGTGCGCGCTCAATGACTAACCAGGTGCATAAATCGGTGAGTTTCCAGGTGCGCCAGAGGATGTAGCTGTTGCCACACGTTTTTTTGATCTGGTCTTTATAATCTACCAAAATGCCACAAAGTTGATCAAATGGTTTACTGTCAATGGTGGGGACCCCTGTATATGCTGGATTGGTGTTAGCTGCCGGGCAGTCATAAGCCACATCTGCTGGAATCACGACACTTGAGATATTGGGACGGGATATATAAATCGTTTGCGTACATTCATCAGAGTTTCCCCATTGGTCAGCAACCTTCCACGTTCTGGTCACGGTAATGGCACGACTCAATTCAGCACAATTTTTATTGATCACCCGGCTGTCTGAATACGTGATGGTTAAGGCGGATTCCGGCGTACAATTATCGCTAGCTGTGGGTTTAGCTACTGCCTCAAGGTCATCCAAACAATATAAGGTGAGGGGATTCGGGCAATCTATATTTGGAGCCATAACATCTTTCACATAGACCCAACCATAACATTCTTCCCGAGTCACCTGATGCCGTAAATAATACACGTATTTTTTACCGGCGTAGGCACAGTTTACACGGTTAGTGCCTTGATTGCGCAGTTCCAGGAAGTAATCGGAGGGCTTTGTCGGCGGCGAGCCGAGGGCATCAACCAAATTAATCATTCCAGTACCGGATGCATCAAGTTCTACAGTGACAGTATTACACGGCAGAGCCATGGATACATAACTGCTGTAATAATACCCGCTGGTGCCCAATAAGGTATGGTCAGCGGCTGCCTTCAGCGCAAGGCTTGTGGTCAGAGTCAGAAACAACATGCCCAACATCCTGGTAAAGAATGTAAAGTTGCAGCATTGGCTGGGGGGTCTAAAATCGGTTCGCGTCGTTGCCATTTGAATCAACATTTTAATTTGAATTATTATGAATTATTAGATCGTTATATTTCTTTTATCTGGAAAGTATCATCTTGCCATAGAGCATCCGTCCACCGCTTTGTACAGTATATACATAGGTTCCGTTTGCACCCAAATCATCATGTTTGACTGAATATTCATTATACCCTTTTGCACCGTCCAACTGGCGGCTCAGCGCTTGGCGACCATCCAGAGCATAGACTTGGATACGAATTGGGCCAGTTTCAGACAGTTCGTAACGGAGGGTAGTAACCTGAGAGAAAGGATTAGGTACATTAGGCAATAATCGCAAGGCTTGTTCAGATGCATTGGTCTGGAAATAGTCCAGGACTATTTGTTTGGTTTCTTGCTGATGATAGAGCTCTGGTTGCAACGGAGAGGTAAGGCTAAAGAGATCTCTCGTAGAGACAACTTTTTCCGGAATAACACGGAATACCAATAGGTTTTGCGAATGATCAACTCTTATCCCGTTTCCGCTGGCATAGCTTACCAATACGCGTCCTTGCCCGACATGGCGGTGATTGACGAAGTCGCTGGACAACCATGCTTCTGACTTGACAGATTGCACACTTACCAGGTCACGATTCCAGATCAACCCGAATTGGAAGCCATAGATATCTGCACCTGGGGCCAGAGCTACTGGTATGTCATACACTTGACCGGGCTGCAACATTTGGTCAGCAATCAACAATTGATGTTCAGCTACCTGACGTTTTTCCAAGTCCTGCACATAACCAACCACCACACTTTGATTAACATCTCCTTTTTTGATACCTGTAAAATCTACTTTCATGGTATTGTTCAAGTCTCTGACTTGATAGGTGGAGGGCAAGGTTTCTTTCCATGGGTTTAAAGGTTCAGGAAACTTATAATTCCGATCCACGAAGACCCAACTCTGGTTATCCTTGAAGTTTTGCTGATAGTTGAGCAGGACTTTCCGCAGTTCAACCACATCGTTTGAATTGACCAGTCCATTGCGGTCCACATCGGCTGCCAATAGCTGGAACGGCGATTCAAAGGTTTGTACGCCCAGGATATGTTTGGTGATGAGCACAATGTCCAGGGTGGTTATTCCATTCAAAGGATCCGAACCCTTCAAGGGTTGCACCTCATAGTCTGAATGCATAATGGCTTTGTCATACTTATATCGGCCGTACAGGTCGGTAATGAGTGGGGTTACCCGGTCGCCCTGAATGATCTGTACACTCACCTCATCTACCCCTTTACCTGTTTCTGTTCTCACCAAGCCGGAAATATCTGGACGCTGCTCATTGTTATTAACCAGGTTATTTGGGCAGTTGACGGCATTGTCCTGCAGGTCCAGGGTGACGGTGGCGAAGTTAAAATTGCCACTGGCATCCCAGACATAAATTGTATCGACAATTAGCCCTACATCTTCACAATCGTAGGTCCGTAAACTGTCATTCATATCCTCTGAATAGGAGTATTTCAATTGATGAGCCGGAGTACAGTTGTCAAAACTGGCTTCATTATAGAATCTGGCCGGTACGGTTAACATTCCGGTGGTGTCATTTACCGGCATGAGAGAAGCGATCAAGGCTTCGTAGACCGGTGTGGGTGGTTTGGCATCCACCAGCTCCAGCATAAAGGTCGTATCGTTAAAATTTCCACAGCGGTCTTCTACCACTAAACGTACGGAATGGATACCGACCGGATAAGAGCCACTGATGTTATTTCCCAGCCCTTGTGCAT
The DNA here is from genome assembly GCA_041917975.1 of Saprospiraceae bacterium. Classification (GTDB taxonomy): domain Bacteria; phylum Bacteroidota; class Bacteroidia; order Chitinophagales; family Saprospiraceae; genus JAYRWN01. The sequence continues at coordinate 3,601 of JAYRWN010000092.1, forward strand.
TAACAGAGCCATCTTTATGGTAATCGACGTAATACCGCCAGAGCAGTTTATTATCCGGTGTACAGTCATCAGCATTAAACGGATCAATGGTTAGATTGACCGGATTGCACATGCTGTCGGTACTGGAAAAACGCAAATCTTCAATGCCGGTGAAAACCGGAGGAATGGAGTCTTTAATTTTGATGACCTGGACATGCTGGAAGATGCCCTGGGGTGGGTGAACATCCCCCTTATAATTACACCAATCCAAAACTTTCCAGGTGCGTAAGATTTTGGCACAAGCTCCGGTAATGTATTGAAAGGGCTCATCCGAATAAGTCATTCCGACCAAACCGCAGCCTTGTTTTAACAAGATCGGGGCTCCGGTAACAGAGGTATCCGTCGGAGCGGCACATCCGTACAAGGTAGTGTCTGCCGGCCATATGATGTCACCTGGTAATAAAACTATTGCATTTACTTTGATAACCTGGGTACAGGAATCGCGATTACCGGAAGGATCAATGGCCACATAGTCCCGGTAGATGTACCCCACTTTACAATCGTTAAGGGCATATCTAGTACGGATGATGGTATCCGCCAAACCGCAATTATCGGTAATCGTCGGAAAAGTCAGACCGGTCAAATTAAATAGATCATCCGTACAGTTCATTTGTACCGTATCCGGGCATACTAACACCGGAGGCGCTTTATCCAGGACCACCACCGAAGCCATACAAATACTAAAGTGCGAGGCGATCGCCGGGCTGATTAACCCAGGTACATAGGCACCTTGGAATACACCCAGCTGCACCATGACCGGCGCTCCCACGTCGCTACAACAAAATCTGATGTTATCTCCCCACCAGTTATTAGGATTACCGGGGATCTGGCATGCCGCGGATGCCGTCATGCGTCTTACTTTAAAGAAGATGGGTCCACCGCAGACGTCGTAACTGCCATCATCAAAATGCGTCGCAGTTAAAGTAGCTTCACTTTGGCCGGCATTAAATTGGATGGATACAGGATTAGCCCGACATAAAGCCACCGGTGGTACGGTGTCAATAACTGTCAATACCAGCGTATCCAGCTTGATATTACCACCCGGTCCATTACAGCCATCCCAGGCCCGGTATTCGATATAATGTATGCCGGGTACGAGGCCAGCAATAATTCTGGAGCCATTGGCGAGTATTATTGGTGGGGCAATAGTTCCGCCACCCATAACCCATTGAATGGTCAATTGAATATTACCCGGGGCGGTACAATTATCAGTTAATGTGGAAGGTAATGGAAATTGCACGGTAGCACTGCACACATTGGGGTCGACATTCCTTACCATAGCTTTAGTTATGATCATGGTAGGGCGGGTTGTATCTTTAACCTCGATGTATTGGGTGTCTTTACGAGATGTTAAGGTACAATCATCAAGAACTTCCCAGATACGCCGTATTTTATAGTGCTGTGGGCAAGTCATCGGAAAGATCTCGTTAGTGTAAAATGCCCACAAGTTGCATCCTTGAACGTTTAATATAGGAACGCCCATGACATTTGGTCGACCCAGATTGGCAATTGTGGTGTCTGCAGGTGGTTGTCCACAAGAAATCATGGTGTCATTGGGAAAAGTGACTGCCATCAGGTCCACTTTTTCCAAACATATGGTGTCCTGGAAGATAGTCACATTGTTGCTACCATCGGTTATTTGCCAAACGCGGTCAACCCGACCGGTTAAAGTTCCCTGACAAGGCGTATAATGGGTTAGTGTAGAGGTTTGTAAAACAATCGCCACCGGCAGGTCACAATCCAGCACATTAGCGGATGTAACCATTGGGTACATGTTAGTGGGTGTTATACATGGTACCGAATCTTTAGTTTGTAAGGTAACTATAGGATCAATCGTATCCCTAACCTGTAAAATCCCGCGGCAGGTGTCATTAGGATTACCGAAAACCAGTTTATAACTCAGGTTCGGACCCAGATGTGAAGAATCTACCAAGTTGCTTGCCAATACAGATCCGTTTGGCAAATAAATTGTAAATGAGGTAGGCGCATTGCCATTACAATTCAAGAATGGAGGGTTAACCGTAAAGTCAGTCAGCACGATCTGATAATCGCACATGCTGGCCGGACTTTCCAGGTATACAACTTTGGTTGGGCAAAAGGTGGACTGAGGATTACATTGTCCATAAGCGTGTACACCCCACAAAAAGGCAAGTGGAGTAAGTAAACATATAAGCAGGTTTTTCGAAATGTAGGTTCTTTTGTTCATTATCATCGGTTTAAAGACAGAAAAATGACCTGTATCCTCTTCATAGAGGACACACGTAGATCTTAATCTCAGGTATTTACTGTTTTTAAACCTTTGGGAAGGCGGGATGATCTTATTAAAAAATAATGGTATTCGTATTATTTTTTATAATAACACAATACGCATCACAAAAATATGTAATGTGTTATAATAAAAAATACCCTGCTCGTGGTATTTTTACAAGTGTGATTTGTTATATAATTATTATCTGTAATATGTATGGAATTAATATTATTCGGTTTATAAAATTATCTCCACCACCTCCTTGCTTTAAAGATGTAACCGTTGATTCAACAGTTGGGTGACTTTGTAAGGTAAACCAGGTAATTTATAGTCAGGGCTGGTATAAGGCAGGACCAGATGTTCTAATTTTCGATCACTTCATATCTGACATCACTCAATAAGTTCATATCGTCGTCGGATACCCGAATGGTCATGGCAAAAGTAACTATTACACTATTATCAAACTCGCGGTCACCACGCACATGATGTCCTCAGGGAATGTTCGGACACAAAAAATACCGGCCATTAATACGTGATCCCGGAAATTCGGCCCGGCCTCCATCCGTATAGTGTAATATAAAAGGAGCCAGCTCCACGATGGGGTTTTATACCCAGCCGCTGCCATTGAACGGACACTTGGACCGGTGTCAAAAAATCGTCGAATCTAGGTCGGCGTACCAGGATGATCAGGTAATTCAAACCCCTGTATTCGCCTGCCGGTAGTTGGAGTGTAGGCCGGTTGGATGATGTCCAGTAAATTAAAAAAGGATGCCTGTTTATGGACAGGACATAAAAAAGGCCGCCCAAATGGACAGCCTTTTTTGTTTCTATTTTTAAGGACCTAAAAGTAATTATCAATCGATTTTAAGAATTTTTCCACTGATGCGGCCTTCTTCGGTAGC
>JAYRWN010000093.1:0-4035 GCA_041917975.1 Saprospiraceae bacterium
ATCGAAGCCTGGATAGATGACCATCATCTTAAAATGGGTTCAGCACAATTTCTTTCCCTCGGGGCCCAGGAGCCTTCCGAAGATGGATCAGCCATCCACATTCAGGAGGATAAAAATTATCTGGGGGTTTTTCGGGTGAAACATCAATACCGTGAAGGGCTGCAAGAGGTGCTGCAAAAACTGCGCAGCGAATATGCTTTGGCCGTTTTGTCCGGAGATAATGATCATCAGGCAAATGTTCTGGCAACACATATTGGTTCTCAAGAACATTTGTTTTTTAACTATAGCCCTGAACAAAAGCTGGACTACATCCAACAGATACAGTCCAAGCCATCTACCCGGGTGTTGATGATTGGCGATGGGTTAAATGATGCTGGTGCCCTAAAACAAAGCGATGTAGGTGTGGCAGTTACCGAAAATAAAAATAATTTCACTCCGGCTTGCGATGGTATCCTCGACGGCAGTATGTTTCATAAACTTCCTGGCTTACTTGACTTTATTAAGCATAGTAGGACCGTTATCAGAATCATCTTTATTTATTCTATCTTTTATAATATCATTGGGGGATATTTTGCTTTAAGTGGTACATTGACTCCGGTCATCGCGGCCATAATAATGCCGGCAAGCTCCTTAAGCATTATTTTGCTCACTTTTGCCTTGACTGAATGGGCAGGAGTGAGGTATGGCTTAAATACGGATGATTACAATCATTAATATTTATCCGATAGATGTTTTATATGGCCCCGGTGATCTTTATTTTTGTGCAAATTTTGAAAATATGAATGTCCTTATTTTATTGATTATGGCCAGCATATTTATTGCCGGTATATTTCTGGTGGCGTTCCTGTGGAGCTCCCAGGATGGGCAGTTTGAGGACACCTACTCACCGGCCAGACGCATTTTGTATGATGACCAAAATTCAGAAAATAAACCAAACGATTGACCGATGGATTTAGAAAGATTTCAGTACGACAACAAGATTCCCAAAATGTTCGCCATTGCCACCATCTTATGGGGCACGGTGGGCATGTTGCTGGGTGTCGTGATTGCTTTTCAGCTGGTGTACCCGGTATTAAACTTTGACCTGTCCTTTTTGACTTACGGCCGGGTTCGGCCGGTGCATACCAATGCTGTAATTTTTGCCTTTGTGGGTAATGGTATTTTTACCGCCATTTATTATGCTCTGCCACGTCTGCTCAAGACGCCCATGTGGAATAATACCTTATCAAAGGTGCATTTCTGGGGGTGGCAGACCATAATAGTCTTAGCGGCCGTAACGCTTCTGGCCGGTTTCACCACCGGGAAAGAGTACGCAGAATTAGAATGGCCCATTGACATCTTAATCACCTTGATTTGGGTGGTTTTTGGTGTCAATATGTTCGGTACCATTCTCACCCGCCGCGAACGTCACTTGTATGTGGCCATCTGGTTCTTTATTGCTTCGTGGGTTACCGTGGCCATGTTGCACATCGTGAACTCGTTCGAACTGCCCGTCTCCTTGTTTAAAAGTTATAGCTGGTATGCCGGTGTTCAGGATGCGTTGGTGCAATGGTGGTATGGTCACAACGCAGTAGCGTTTTTCCTTACCACTCCATACCTGGGTTTAATGTATTACTTTTTACCCAAAGCGGCAGACCGCCCGGTATACTCTTACCGCTTAAGTATTCTGCACTTCTGGTCATTGATCTTCTTATACATTTGGGCTGGCCCACACCATTTATTATATACTTCACTGCCGGACTGGGCCCAATCACTGGGTACCGTCTTTTCCATTATGCTGATACTGCCTTCCTGGGGTGGTATGCTTAATGGTTTGTTTACTTTACGGGGCGCCTGGGATAAAGTTCGCGAAGACCCGGTACTTAAATTTTTTGTGGTTGCCGTCACCTGTTACGGTATGTCTACCTTCGAAGGCCCTATGTTGTCTTTGAAAAACGTTAACGCCATTTCTCACTACAGCGACTGGACTGTAGGCCACGTACACATCGGTGCCTTAGGCTGGAATGGTTTTTTAACTTTTGGTATGATGTATTGGCTCATTCCTAGACTGTTCCGTACCGAACTGTTTTCGCGTAAATTAGCTTCTGCCCATTTCTGGATTGGCACACTGGGTATAATTCTTTATGCAGTCCCAATGTATTTCTCAGCCTTCCGCAGTTATTTCATGATGAAGGCATTTACACCGGAAGGGCAAATCCAATATCAATTCCTGGAAATCATGCAGACGGTTATTCCGTTCTACTTACTGCGGGCTTTAGGGGGGACTTTATTCCTGATTGGTGCAATTATGATGATCTACAATTTAATCAAAACGGCCAAATCCGGACAATTCGTCCCGGCCGAAGAAGCTGCTGCTGCACCTTTGGCTAAAGAGTGGAAACCCGCTAAATCCTACATATGGCATGGGGTTATTGAACGCAAACCTATATTATTATTGGTTTTAAGTTTAGTTGTGGTGGCTATCGGCGGGATTGTAGAATTGATTCCTACCTTCTTGGTCAAGTCTAACGTACCCACCATTTCTTCAGTAAAACCTTATACCCCATTAGAATTACAGGGGCGGGATCTTTATGTCCGCGAAGGATGTTACACGTGTCATTCACAGATGATCAGACCATTCCGTTACGAGGTGTCTCGTTATGGGGAGTACTCCAAATCCGGTGAATTTGTTTACGATCATCCCTTCCAATGGGGTAGTAAACGTACTGGACCGGATCTGGCCCGTATAGGTGGTAAGTATAATGACTCCTGGCATTATAACCATATGCTGGAGCCGACGTCCATGTCACCGGGCTCAATTATGCCGCGCTATCCGTGGCTGTTCGAAAATACGTTGAATACCGGCTCCACCCCGTCTAAGATCCATGCCATGCGTAAATTAGGCGTTCCATACCCGGATAATTACGAAGCGACAGCCAACGATGATCTTAACACGCAGGCAGCTAAAGTGGTGGCCAATCTACAAAAGGATAAAGTAGAGATTGGGGCTGAGAAGGAAATTATTGCTTTAATTGCTTATTTACAGCGCTTAGGAACGGATATCCGCACCAAATAAAGTTTTAATTCATTAAAAAACTATTTCTATGAAGTTTACGAATTATTTGGAGCAAATAACCGGGGTTGGAATCTATCCAATGATATCATTGATTCTGTTTGTCATCTTTTTTATTTTGGTCACCTTATGGGTTTTTGGAACAAGCAAAGAAACCATCAAGGAAATGGAGGAACTTCCATTTGACAAAAACAACTAAAATTTGCCGTAATGAAAAAATCAACTTCTCGTCATATTTTAATGTGGAGTGCAGGTCTTGGAATAACGCTTCTACCTGCCCTGTTGTGGAGTCAAAGCGCCACAACCCCTGCTGCGGCGCCTGCCGCCAAATCAGGCTTGGAAACTGCTTTACTGGGTATGGCCATAGCCCTGGCCGTGGTCATTGTCATCATGAGCACTTATCTCAACTCTGCCATGAAAGTCTATTATGCCCGTAAAAAATCAACTGCAAAATTATTGATTCTGGCCGTTTTGTCTATGGGTGGCAGTACATCCCTCCTGGCTCAGCCAGCCACCGGAGCTGCCGGTTTAAGTGCAATGGGATGGGTACTAATATTTGTAAACATTATCTTGATAGCCATCCTGTTTTTTATGTTCAGGTGGATGCGTATATATACCGGACTTGAAGCGGGGGCTCAAGCCGATACTCCGGAAACGCAGTCTCTCTGGGATAAACTAAATGCGTTTAAGCCGATGTCCCAGGAACGTGCACTCGATGTAGGTCACGATTATGATGGTATTCGTGAGCTGGATAATATCACACCGCCTTGGTTCACCGCCGCTTTTTTAGGGACTATTTTATTCAGCATCGTTTATTTATACCGCTATCATGTAGCTCATTCTGCGCCGCTCATGGCGGAGGAGTATCGGATAGAAGTAACGGAAGCTGAAGCGGCCATCAAAGCTTATCAGGAAGCACATGGAGGGGCTATTGATGAGAATAATGTGGTTATGTTATCCGAAGCCGCTGACCTGGAAGCTGG
>JAYRWN010000094.1:0-2288 GCA_041917975.1 Saprospiraceae bacterium
ACCTGTCCCATCCTACGGGCATTCATTGGCATGGAATTGAGTTGGAAAATTACGCAGATGGGACGCCTGTTACCCAAAACGGAGTTCTAGGTGCACCTTTACAAGTCTTAGGAGAGATAAGGGGACAAATTTAATCGAAGCATACCTGCGAGGTTTCCACCTGTATCTGCGACTTATTTATAACCTGGTAGGTTTGCTTCGAAACCGAGTAGGTTTTTGCTTCGTTCGTAAACCAAACCTACAAGGTCAAATAAAACGCAGTCACCTATCAGACCTCGCAGGTTTTACCTCACTGTATTACTTTATTAATATCAACAAATTGTTTTTGCCCACTTTATTTACAACCCAATCTCCATCAATCCATCAATCCAATACAAACACCTAACTCCATTGATCAATTTATTCGACTTATCCAAAGAAAAACAAAACAGTTCGATATTAGGAATATCTTTTCCCAAAGAGATTAAGCTGGTAAGATCTGATTCTGAAACAGTGGTTTTAGATTTAATTTCTATCGCCACTCTGGGTATACCTGGTCTTTCGATAATCAAATCTATCTCTACACCTGCACCTGTAAGTAAATAACTCAACCTATAATCTTTTTGATAGTAAACCTGTAATCGAATGATTTCATTTATAATAAATTGCTCAAACGCCATGCCATACAGATAAGTTTGTGGTTTGACAGACAAAGTAAGCTCATCCAATAAAGCTCGTTGTATACCGGCATCGATAAAATAAAACTTTGGACTGACCTTTTGCCTTTTTCGAATGGATTCATTAAAATGAGGAATCATGGCACCAAGCAATGTATCTTCCAATATTTGAAAATACGATTGTACAGTAGGAATGCTTGATCCAACATCTTGAGCAATTTTTGAATAGTTGATTATTCTACCGGACATTTGTGCAGCGATGGGCAAAAAACGTTGAAAGGGTTCCAGCTTCCGAATGATTTGTTCTTGCAATATTTCCTCTTTTATATAAGTATTTGCATAAGCTTTTAAATACATCTTTTTATCAGCTTCCAAGTCATAATCCAAAAGCTTCGGCAAGGTGCCCCAATTAAGCGCTTGTTCCAGATCAAAATCCGATCCCAGTTCTTTCGCAGTCAATGGAAATAAATGATATACAAACGCACGGCCTGCTAATAAATTGGCAGCTCCTCTTTTAAGCTTACGGGCACTCGACCCACTGAGTATAAATTTTTGTTTTCTCGATTCAATCAATTGGTGCACTATATCTAATAATACAGGAGACTTTTGTACTTCATCGATAATAATCCATTCTGGACTTGTTTTTTTAGCATTTAGCTCAGTGATGAGGCTTTCGGGATGTAATAAAAATCTTTTGGAAATATCAGGATCCAATAAATCTATATACCAATTGTTTGAATGGTTATACCGTTCTTTTAATAAATGAGTCTTACCTGTTCCCCTTGCTCCAAAAAGGAAAAAACTGGAATTTGATGTCAACTCAATAATCCTATTAACCATACTTAATAATTGTCGTGCAAATATAAAGTATACTTAAATCTAACGCAACTATTTGATTTAAAATAATTTATAAAATGGTAGAAGCTGTCCTGCAGTCGAAATAAACTGCATAGCGAAGCAAACCTGCGAGGTTTTCACCCGTATCTGCGTCATATTCAAAACCTTAGGTTTGCTTCGACAAAACCTCCCAGTTTTGCTTTACATGGTTTGCCTTATTATTTTTATCTTTATCCAATGCGTTCTACTTCCTACCATTTCATCCAATATGCCAATGGTGAAGGCCTTTTATTTCGAGATAAAGGCGATAAGGCATTTTACAGGAATAAATCCGGTACTTTGAAGTTGAACAAACTATCTGTATTCCTATCTGGACTCTTTACCTTTATGGTCATGTATTTACATGCACAAAAGCAGCCGTTCACCATTCCCCTTTATGCCAACCGTCCACCGCTGAATCTGAATACACCCGGCAACGAGACCATCGATACGGCAGATAATGGTATTGTCATCGTCAGAAATATTTCTGTGCCCACCTTAACCGTCTACCTGCCAGCCCAGGGAAATACTGTGGAACACACTCCGGCTGTTTTAATTTGTCCGGGGGGAGGATATTACGTCGTCGCTATAGATCATGAAGGTTATGCTGTAGCGCGTTTTTTAGCTGCTAACGGCATTGCCGCGGCCGTATTAAAATACCGCTTGCCTGATCCTGCGCTGGTTGACGAACCGCACCGCGTACCTTTGTTGGATGTGCAGCAAGCCCTTTCGCTTTTGCACCAACAAGCAGAAAAC
>JAYRWN010000095.1:0-9724 GCA_041917975.1 Saprospiraceae bacterium
ACATTAAGGTTAAAACCAAGCGTACGGGTGGTAGGTAGTCCGGTTGATTCCAAACCAACGACGTTATCCGAAGAATAACCAAAAGACTCAGGATCTATATTGGGAATCCATTTTTTTAACATCAGCACGTTGTTAGCAATAAAACTCAGTTTCAACCCTTTAATGGGAACCGATGCGGGAAGCAATTTGGTCAGGTCATAACCGGCGGTAATTTGTCTCAATTTCCAATAACCACCATCGTAAACAATGGGTTCGACCAAAGCCAGAGAACGTACTACTTCCCAATAAGGTTGGATGTTAGCTTTGACGGTATTTTTTTCACCCGCTTCATTTACTCCTTCACCCACGATGCCATCCCGTCCGGCCAAAGTTTGATTATGTAATCCGTGTCTGGTGGCATTAAAATTGGTTCCGGATAACATCATATTACCGAGTTTAAAATCAATTAAAAAGGAGAGACTTAAGTCTTTATAATTAAACGCATTATTTATCCCTCCGGTCCATTTGGGCAATGCAGACCCAAATGAAATCAAGTCTAAAGTTCTTAACGGAATCCCGTTACCACCAAATATTTGCCGGCCTTGGTTGTCCCGGCGGAAACCAAACCCATAGATCTGAGCCATGGGTTGGCCTACTACTTGTCTTAATTCACCATTAAATACATGGGTTCCCACGGTAATGCGCTCGCCCTCTTTTTCGGTTAACAGTTTAAGTACTTTGGTATTATTTAAAGCCCCATTGAAGGTCACCTCCCAGGTTAAAGAACCCTTTTTAAGGGGAACAAGACTCAATAACATTTCAAACCCATTAGTCCGGCTGCGGCCGCTATTGATTAATGTATTGGTATACCCGGACGCATCGGAAATTTGTGCTGAGACGATCTGGTCCTCAGTAATTTTCTGATACGCGGCAAAATCAAGACTAATTCGGTTTTGGAATAATTTTAGTTCGAGGCCTATTTCTTTTTCCGAAGACCGCATTGGCCGCAGGTTGGCATTAGGCAAGGTGTTGCCTGAGGATCCGCCGATGGGCTGTAATGCCCCGGCCGGATTAGGGAAGAGGTTGGCGTTTACACCATAAAACAGATTGTTGGAATACGGTGAGACATCGGTGTCGCTACCTACCTCAGCATAGGCCGCTCTCAGTTTGCCAAACGTCAGCCACGAGGGTATAGATTCAAAAGCATCAGAGAAAACAAAACTTCCGGAAACAGAGGGGTATAAGATGCTGCGATTCTCCGGTGATAACGTTGAGAACCAATCGTTGCGTAACGTACCATTCAAATAGAGGAACCGTTTAAAGGATATTTCAGCTGATCCATAAACGGAATTTACGGCCCGTTCGGATAATCCATAAATGGGGTCTTTGACCCGGGCGTTACCCACAGTATATAATCCCCTGACCACGAAATCCTGCACGAAAACACTATTTAGATCAGAGCGGCGATTCATTTGATTACCGCCAACATTAAGGTCAATACCAAAATCACCAAATTCACGGGTAGCAGCGATAAGAATGTCGGCATTCGTTTCTCTGAAGCGCCGGGCTTCCTGCGTAAAGGAACCATTCACAAATCCAGCGGGGGCAGCTGCCAGGGAAGCCTGACCGGTAGGATAATTATTGTAATCTTGATCCCTGCTCCAGTAATCCTGACCTATACGACCCTGAACATATAACCAGGGTAAAATATCATATTTAAGATTCAAGTTGCCAAACAGGCGGTCCCGACGGATGTTTTGGAATTGTTCTGCTAAGGTAAAATAGGGGTTGGTGCGATTACGAAAACGCGAATACACGAATTCATTACCACTGGCATCGTATTTTTTCTCATCCAATAATTCCAAAGGCATGGAATTAGCCAGGTTATATAAGGTAGTGGGAATAGAATTGTCCTGGTTAGCAATGTTGGGTGGGTTTTTGTTGTATTCTTTGGAATAATTGGCGCTGCCTGAAAAACTGAGTTTTTTAGACAAATCATAAGCAAAACCCAAATTAAAGGTTTTGCGGTTAAACGTATTGTTAGGCACAATTCCGGAATTGTCAATATTGGCAAAGGATAGATTAAAACCACCTTTCTCACTTCCTGCGGATAATGTCAATGTATTGGCAAAGTTCTGTCCGTTGCGGAAGAATTTTTTGATGCGGTCATATTGCGGAACATAGGGCACTTCCTTGCCATCAAAAAGGATTTGAGTCATTCCCGGGGCAAATTTTTCACCAAAGGACCATTGTCCGGAAGTAGGGTTGGCCGAGGTGGGTCTAACCCCATTTTCACCTTGCCCATACTCATATTGATAATCCGTAAAATCCAATGGGGTTTCGTTAGAATAATTTGAGTTAAAAGTCACCCCTATTCCTTGAGAATCTCCTTTGGTTTTGGTAGTGATCATGATGACCCCATCTTTAGCTCTGGAACCATACAAGGCCGCAGCGGTAGCTCCTTTCAGGATGGTCATTGACTCAATATCATCCGGATTAATGGAGGACAAACCATCACCACCGTCAGAGGTATTTCCACCTCCTCTCACCTGGATGGAATTGTCGGCAGCGGCATTCCCGGGATTATAACCAAAATTGGTATTGTCGATAGGTATGCCATTCACTACAATCAAAGGATTATTTTGACCGGAAATAGAGGATTGTCCGCGGATACGAATTTTGGAGGTGCCTCCGGGGCCGGTTCCCAAGGCAGAAATATTTACCCCGGCAATTTTGCCTTGCAGGGAATTGATAAAATTAGGCGAACGGTTTTCGGTGACTAATTCTTTGGTGATCGTACTGGTGGCATAGCCCAGTTTTTTGGCTTCTTTGCGGATACCCAATGCGGTGACCACAACTTCGTCTAAAGCCCGGGCATCTGTACTCATGTCCAGATCAATGACCGTTTGAGTACCAACTAAAATTTCTTTGGATTCATACCCGATATAACTGAAGACCAGAATGCTGTTAGCATCCGCATCTATTTTATAGGTACCATCTACATCGGTGACGGTACCACTGGAAGTACCTTTGACCACAATGGTCACTCCTGGCAGAGGCTCACCGGAGGAGCGCACCACGCCGGTCACTGTTTGGCTCCAGGCCCATCCCGTGACCAGGAGAAGGCTTAATAAGGTACCAATTCGTAAAAATTGTTTCATGTGTAAAGCTTTTTTGTGTTTTATAAAAATGAGGTTAATCTTTTAAATATAGAGAATATTGCTATCTCAGCAAAAAAAAATGAATCAATTTGGGACTAAGGGTTAAGAAAGGTTTTGTCAAACATCGTTGCCTACCAAATTTTTATGAATACGCTTAATTCGAAAAGCTAAATTCTGATGATCGGAATTTGGTGTAAATTGCTCAATTAAATATCATTGATGCGAAATACAGTTAAACCCAATTACGTATTAAAGGCATTGGTAATCTGCACTTTAATCATTTTTTCAACTTCAATAAACGCCCAGGACAGGCCGCGTTTGGTGGTAGGGATTGTGGTGGATCAAATGCGATACGACTATTTATATAAATATTGGGACGATTATGGGGATAACGGATTTAAGCGACTTATGCTGCAGGGACAGGTAGTCCAGGATGGTCATTATCATTATGCACCTACCTATACCGGACCAGGCCATGCCAGTATTTATACCGGTTCAAGCCCAGCATTGCACGGCATCATAGCCAACGAATGGTACAGCCGTCAGGCGAAAAGATTTATTTATTGTACCGAGGATCAGCAGGTAAACTCTGTGGGCACGGTCAGCCCAAATGGCAAAATGTCTCCGCGCAACATGACGGCCACTACAGTTACAGATCAATTAGAGCTAGCTACCGGTAAAAAAGCTAAGACCTATGGGATATCCATTAAAGACCGCGGTGCCATCCTTCCGGCAGGTTATTTAACGGATGGTGCCTATTGGTATGACGCTTCCACCGGCCATTTTATCACCAGCGATTATTACCGCAGCGAGCTGCCGGAATGGGTAAAAACATTTAATAATCAAGACCTGGTTAACACTTATATGGACCAGATCTGGACTCCATTATTGCCATTAGATCAGTATAATGAAAGTTGGCCTGACGACTCCCGCTTTGAACGTCCGTTTACCCATACCGAAAAGGCTGTATTTCCTTATGATCTGAAGACAATCAGTGCTTTAAAACGTTTCGGCATCAGTAATAGTAAGACCGGCCTTTTGCCTATTACGCCATATGGTAACACACTTTTGTTTGAGTTTGCCAAAACCCTGGTGCACAATGAAAAATTGGGCGAAGATAATATCACCGATTTGTTAGCAATCAGTTTTTCTACACCGGATTATGCCGGTCATCAGTTCGGTGCGCACAGCATGGAATTACAAGATATTTATTTACGCCTTGATCGTGAATTGGGTCAATTTTTAGATTTCATTGACCAAAATATTGGTTTGAAACAAACTTTATTTTTTCTAACTGCAGACCATGGCGCTGCAGATGCCCCTGGACTCATCTCTCCCCCGGCGGGTTATTTTAAATCTGCAGCATTTGAAGACACATTGAGAAAATACCTGGTAAAAAAATTGGGTGACGACCCCATCGAAAACATCAGCAACCAACAGATATTTTTCAGGAATGAAACAGTTAGTGACCTGGAAGGCATACGTAATATAATTACCCCCTTTGCTCTCAGTTTTCCCGGCGTACACAGCATATTAAATTTGCATGATTTAAGCACCTGCATGGTAGATGAAGGCCTGTGCAATCGATTAAAAAAAGGCGTTATGCCTGGTCGGAGTGGAGATCTTTATGTCCAGTATTATCCGGGATGGATCGATGAATGGGCTGAAAAAGGCGGTACCACCCACGGCAGTGCATATGCCTACGACACGCATGTACCCATCTTATTTTTTGGCTGGAAGATTAAACCTGGAGAAAGTTACACCCGGACCTATATTCAGGATATAGCGCCTACAGTCTGTCAATTGTTGAAATTAACCTACCCATCTGGTTGTACAGGGACTCCGATTAAATCTGTCCTTGAATAATTAAAATGTCACATGACTTAATCGGGAGCATTGACGACCTGGAAAACATATCATCTGCACTTGTCCGGTATTGTGCAGGGGGTTGGATTCAGACCCTATGTTCATCAATTTGCTCTTGAATATGCCTTAGCTGGTTATGTGTGTAATGATGTGGATGGATTGCACATTGAGTTTAATGCGCCCGACGATGTTACCGCCGAAAATATTCAAAACGAGCTGGTCAAAAATGCTCCGAAATTAGCCCGCATAGATGTATTAAATCTTTATAAAACTTCATGGACAAACTATCATGGATTTACCATCCGGACTGGTCACGAACTGGCGACTAGCATGCATTTGGCACTCCCTCCCGACTATGCGTTATGTTCGTCATGTCGCCAAGAAATGAACGATCCACTTAACCGCCGGTATCATTATCCGTTTATCACTTGCACCTTATGTGGTCCGCGTTATTCTATCATTAGATGCTTACCTTATGATCGTCCCCGCACCACGATGTCGCCGTATAAGCAGTGTCATCAATGTGAAAGTGAATATTATAATCTCCAGGATCGACGATATTATTCTCAAACAAATTCGTGTCCAGTCTGTGGAATTCACCTATCTGTTATAGGACATCCTTTTTCAACCCAGGATGACCTTTTAGCTTATCTGGTGAATTGTTTGGAGGGGGGCAAGATCATCGCAGTCAAGGGAATTGGTGGGTTTTTATTATTAGTCGATGCCGGAAATGCCCAAGCCATCCGAAATTTGCGGATCAAAAAAAATCGTCCGGATAAACCTTTGGCCATCATGTGCCATAATGTAGAACAGGTGGACCTCTGGTCGAAAATTGATGACCCTGTGAAAGAAGTCATGTTTTCTGAGGTGGCCCCGATTGTTTTATTACCGGTACAGGACATGAGGGCTTCTTCCTTGTGTTTTGATGAGATTGCTCCGGGACTGCATGCCGTGGGCGTGATGTTACCATACACGCCATTGTTCGAATTGCTGTTAAAATTATTTGTACGACCGGTGGTGGCCACCAGTGGAAATTTCAGTCATGCGCCGGTTATTTATAAAAATGAGGTTGCCGAACAAGGCCTGAAGGCCATAGCAGATGAGATTGTAGTCCATGACCGAGATATAATCCTGCCGCAAGATGACTCGGTCTGGCGATTTTCAACCTTGTATCAGCAAAAAATTATTCTGCGCCGCTCCCGAAGTATGGCACCTGCTTACTTTGGATATTCACCCAAACAAAACCTGACCGTTTTGGCCACCGGAGCCTTAAATAAAAGCACTTTTTGTATCCTGGCCCGTCAACAAGTCCTGATCAGTCAATATTTAGGAAATACAGATAGTCTGGATGCTCAGGACAGTTACAGAGAGGTATTGGAGCATCTCTTAACCTCCCTGCAGGTGGAGCCACAGCTCCTTGTCTCAGATTTACACCCTCAATATTTTTCGACACTTTTGGCTGGGGAGCTGACAGAAAAATTGAAACTGCAAGTAAAGCCAATAATGGTACAACACCATAAAGCACATTTTGCTGCAATCCTGGCTGAGCATAATTTACTGGATCAGACAGAGCCGATTTTAGGGGTTATTTGGGATGGAACGGGCTTAGGTGATGATGGGCAGATATGGGGGGGAGAGTATTTTAGTTACCACCGGCACAGAATGGTTCGTTGTGGTCAATTGCGGTATTATCCCGTGTTACTTGGGGATAAAATGGCTCGCGAACCTCGTCTAAGCGCTTTGGCGTTGTTAGGGGATGATTCAGAAGTCAGAAAAATAATAGAGCCTCAGTTTACAAAACAAGAATGGTCTTATTATTTAAAACTCAGAGAAGAAAACGCACCTCTACAAACGTCTTCGGTAGGCCGCTTGTTTGATGCTGTGGCCAGCCTGTTACGGCTATCCCAGAAACAATCGTACGAAGGCCATGCGGCTTTATTGCTCGAAGACGCGGCGCAGCTTTACATTAATAGGTATGGCGTAAATTTTGATGGTTCGTATTGGGATCAGAACGATGCGCCGGAACATTGGTCCGGAAAAGATATTTGTCTCAACATAATTAGTGATATTGAACAAAATAAGTCTGTCAATTTTATCGCGGCAAAATTTCATTATACTTTAGTGTGTATAATCGAAGCTATTGCAGTTAAACATAATTTCTCCCAGGTGGCCTTTAGCGGAGGGGTTTTTCAAAATGCCTGCCTGGTAGATTTGATCATTGGCTCACTGAGGAATAAATTTAAATTATATTTCCATGAAAAATTATCTCCTAATGATGAAAATATTTCTTTCGGGCAACTGGTCTCTGTTGATCAGCAATTTCAATAAATATTTCATCACACCAATTGAAAAATAAAATATGAAATATCTGAATGAATATCGTGATCCGGCGGTTGTACAAGAATTTCTCTCCGAAATAAAAAAAACGGTGACCAAACCATGGACTATTATGGAAGTCTGTGGCGGTCAGACGCATAGTCTGGTAAAAAACGGTTTACTCACTTTACTCCCGGCAGAAATTAATATGGTACATGGCCCGGGGTGCCCGGTATGTGTCACTCCATTACACCTGATCGATAAAGCAATTTATTTGGCCGAACAAAAACAGGTGATTTTATGCAGTTATGGAGATATGTTGCGTGTTCCGGGAAGCAAAAAAAGTTTACTGGAGGCCAAAGCGGCTGGAGCAGATGTGCGTATTTTATATTCTCCTCTGGAAGCTGTAAAACTAGCCAGAGAAAACCCGCATCATGAAGTGGTTTTTTTTGCAGTTGGTTTTGAAACTACCGCTCCGGCCAATGCTTTAAGCGTTATTCAGGCTCATGAAACCGGAGTGAATAATTACTCCATTCTTACGTCCCATGTATTGGTACCACCGGCCATTGAAGCTATTGTCAGTGATGAAAATAATGTAGTTCAGGGGTTTTTAGCGGCCGGTCATGTATGCACCATTATGGGTATGGATGAATATTACCCCCTGATCAAAAAATATAAATTACCGATAGTCATTACCGGTTTTGAGCCGGTGGATTTATTACAGGGTATATATATGCTGATCAAACAATTGGAAGCCGGTGAATACCGTCTTGAGAATCAATACACCCGCGTGGTAAAACCAGCCGGCAATGCTCATGCCAAAAAAGTAATAGAACAAGTATTTAAAGTTAACGATCGCGAATGGCGGGGGATTGGTAATATTCCTAATAGCGGTTATGAAATCAGCGCTGATTATTCTGCCTACGATGCGAATAAAAAGTTTCGAATCGAAATAAACAAGGCAGAAGAAAGTAAAGAGTGTATAGCGGGAGAAATATTACGGGGAATTAAAAAACCATTTGATTGTCCGCAATTTAATAAAAAATGTACTCCGCTAAATCCATTAGGCGCGCCAATGGTAAGTAGTGAAGGGGCATGCGCTGCTTATTATCATTTTCACCACACATAATTATTCAGAGAAAAATATTTTTAAATAAATAATTATCCTCAGAATTTTTAGAGTAAAATAAACAACCTGCATGGAAAAAAAATTAAACCTGTCCTGGAGTTGTCCAATGCCTAAATTTGATTTTGATGCCATCCATTTAGGACATGGCAGTGGCGGAGTTTTAACCCATAATTTATTAAATAGTGGGGTTTTCAACTTATTTAAAAACGATATACTTAACGAAAAACATGATGGTGCCATTGTGGAGTTGTCCGGTCGTCTGGCTATGAGTACGGATAGTTATGTAGTGCATCCGATATTTTTCCCGGGTGGGGATATTGGTGAATTGGCCATAAATGGAACAGTAAATGACCTGGCCATGTGTGGCGCTATGGCTCAATATCTGTCGGTTGCTTTTATCATTGAGGAAGGTTTAACCATGGAGGAATTTTGGCACATCCTGGATAGCATGAAACAATGTGCCGACCGGGCTGGAGTCACCATCGTTACAGGGGATACTAAGGTGGTAGAAAAACATAAAGGGGATAAAATATTTATTAATACTACCGGTATTGGAAAGGTACATCCACAGGCCCATATTAGTTTGAAGTCTGTACAACCTGGAGACACCATTATTCTTAATCAACCGATCGCTGCCCATGGGATCGCAATCATGAGCGTCCGCGAAGGGCTGGAATTCGAATCCCGGGTGGTCAGTGACACGACCCATCTTAATTACACGGTGAAAAATTTATTAGACCACTTCGGTGAAGACATTCATTTTTTGCGAGACGCAACCCGGGGTGGACTGGCCAGTGTATTAAATGAAATAGCTAAAGATGGGGGATTAGGCATTGATCTCAGACAAAAAGATATCCCCGTGAATGAGGAAGTAGAAGGAGCCTGTGAGATGTTAGGTTTAGATCCGTTGTATGTAGCCAATGAAGGCGTTTTTGTAACTCTTGTTAAAGCCTCACGGACGAACGAACTTTTAGATTTATTACATCAGGATCCTCATGGCACCCACGCGGTATCTATTGGTTCGGTCACCGGTGAACATCCCGGGCAAGTCATTCTGCACAGTGCCATCGGTGGGCGCCGGGTGGTCAACATGTTGCCCGGTGAACAATTACCACGGATATGTTAGGATATTTAACAAGGTAAAAATTTGAGCGGTTCTGTCACTATTTAGTCAACTTTTTAATATTCCGTTTGATATCACAATAAAATACTATTTATAGCGCTAATATTGCGATATGAATTCGATTATAGGCAGTGTTGGCGGTGTTGGCCC
>JAYRWN010000096.1:0-3620 GCA_041917975.1 Saprospiraceae bacterium
ATTTATTTCTCCTTATTACCACATTTTCTGAATGACCCGGCGGTCATTAAAGCGGATGCCGGCAAAGCTACCCTCGGCGGTCAGCCTTACGACAAAGTGATGGTGACTTTTGAGCAGCAGGGCGGAGGCCGTGATTTCCAGGATACGTTTGTATATTGGTTTCATGAGGACAAAAGGACGCTGGATTATTTAGCCTATAATTATCTGGATGCCGAAGGTGGCGCCCGTTTTCGCAAAGCCATTAATCCGGTCATCCAGTCAGGAATTCGTTTCCAGGACTATATTAATTACGCGCCCCCAACAAAACGCCGGGATATCCTTAATTTTGATTTACTTTACGAGCAGGATAGTCTGAAAGAATTGTCCCGCATCGAATTAAAAAATATTTCAGTTACCTTGAAGTAAGCTGGGCTGATGGTTAATTTTTTGTTACTCCTGGCCGGATTTGTCGCTTTGATTTTCGGTGCGGATAAATTGGTGGACGGTGCTTCTGCCCTGGCCAAACGGTATAATGTCCCGAATATCGTCATCGGTCTGACCATCGTGGCGTTTGGTACCTCTGCCCCGGAACTGGTGGTGAATTTATTTGCCTCATTCAATAACAATTCCGATTTAGCCCTGGGCAATATTGTGGGCAGCAACATATTTAATGTGATGGGCATCCTCGGAATTTCCGCACTGATTTATCCACTTTCGGTAAAAACCAATACCGTATGGATGGAAATACCGCTGTCCTTATTATCCGCGATAGTCATGATTATTTTAGTTAACGATATATTCATTGACGGTATTTCTCCATCGGCCATTACGCGCATTGATGGCCTGATCTTGTTGGCATTTTTCATCATTTTTATGGTGTATAATATCACCATGATGGTGAAGGGTGGTGAAGAAGAGGAGGTAGAAACGCTTAATTTGACCAAGGGGAAATCTTTAATTTTTATTCTTGGCGGTTTTATCTTTTTAGTCGTCGGAGGACGGCTGATTGTGAATAGTGCCGTGAGTATTGCCGAGACATTAGGCGTTTCAGCCCGCATAATTGGTTTGACTATTGTTTCCATCGGCACTTCGTTGCCGGAGTTGGCGACCTCCGTTATTGCCGCCCGTAAAAAAAATCCCGACATTGCTATTGGCAACGTGGTCGGTTCCAACATCTTTAATGCCTTTTTTATCCTGGGCACTACTGCTGTCGTTCATCCGGTAGCATTACAGCCTGGCAGCAACATCGATTTATCCCTCAATATTGTGGCTAGTCTTCTTTTATTCCTGTTTATTTTCACCGGCCGCCGGCATTTCCTGGATCGCTGGGAAGGCGGATTATTCCTGGCCGGATATGTAGCATATGTCCTGTGGCTGGTAACAAATTAATCATGAGCAAGACTGCACGAAGGTGACGTGTCATAAATTAGAATGATTGATTTTATTCTATTATAAATTAGCTAGTCAAATTTGATTGGCTGGACGGAAACTTTTGAATACTGCAAACAATTAAAATTAACAAAAATTGGTCAACCTACACTTTACCAGAAATGGTTAAAATTTTATTGATAAAGTTGATGAAGGATTAATTATTTTATTATTCGCGCGATGAGGCAGAAGCTCCATAGAATTAGTATATTAATTATAATTATTTCCCTGTAATAATTATAATTAAAAAATAATTCACAGGGCTATGCTATTGCCTGGATTATTCAAGATAGTGATTATTGCGGTACAGAATGTAAAGCGATGCGGTTGCCTTCAGTGTCGATGATTACGGCCATATATCCATATTCAGGACTGATTTGGGTTTTGGGCACGGCTATTTTACCTCCTGCCCCTTCCACGCGGTCGAGCACCGTTTGCACGTCCGGATTTCCGTTCAGATAAATTAACGGCCCATCAGTAGCAGAAGGTTTGTGAAAACCGCCGCTATCCACCAAGGCACCACCTACGCCGGTCATCATATCATCCAACGGGAACATCCGCATGCGGATATTCTGTAAATCCAGAGGCTGAAGTTTAAGATTAAAAATAGTTTCATAAAATTTAGTGGCCCGGCCCAGATCGGTGGTGCCAATTTCGAACCAACTGATGGCATGTTGCATAGGAAGAGATTTAAATCTTTTAATAAATTAAATAAATTATTTATTTTTTTCTGATCCGGGTATTTTCCCGCGGCGGGCATCGCGAATTAATTTTTTATTGGCCAGAATGGTTAATTCCACCCGTCGGTTTAACTGCCGTCCATTATCGGTGGTATTCTCAGCAATGGGGTCTTTTTCACCCATTCCGAGCGTTCTTAACCTTTTGGATAAAACATTTTTTTGGATCAGGTATTTCTGCACGGCACCTGCTCTTTCGCCGGACAATTTTAAATTATACACCTCATCACCGGTATTATCCGTATGCCCGAAAATCTGCACATCGGTTTCTGCATATTTATTGAGGGTACGGGCAAACTGATTCAGATTATCCTGGGTGGTCGCTTTAAGCGCATACGAATCAAAATCAAATAATAATCCGGAGTCAAAAGTGACCACGATGCCCTCACCCACACGTTCCACTTTAGCTCCCTTGAGGTCCCGTTTTATTTCAGCGGCTTGTTTGTCCATATAGTCGCCAATAATACCCCCGGCCACTCCCCCAATGGCGGCACCCAGGATGATGGCGACCGCTTTATTTTTTTTCACTAAAACAGCACCTGCCGCCGCACCGGCAGTCGCTCCGATCACTGCACCTTTGGTGCGCCGGGACGCATGGCAGCCGGAGTTTACGGCTAGTGAAGCCGGCAGAATAATCAGGACTAAAAAGAGGGACCAAACTTTTGACGACCAGCCGTGGAGGAACATAAAAACTTTGAAATTTTAAATTAACACGATGCTTAAAGATATGCAACGGATAGAACCTAAACAATACGATCAGAGATTGAATTTTACGACTGGGAGAAAAAAAATCCGGTAAATGGACCGGTTTGCTGCTGGTCCGGCGGAGAGAAAATTTATTTGCCTTCAAGAATAAAATTAACCCATATCTTAGCAGGCTTTAGCAACGAAATCCTTGTATTGTATGAAGCATTGGCCATTTTCTCTTTCTGTGTTAGGTTTAATTTTTATCGCCTCAGCCTGTCAAAAAGGTGCACAAACGAATAGTTCACCCCGGGAAAGTACCCCGCCCCTGGTTTTTACGCAATCCGGAGTCGATGCACGCCGGATGGCTCAAGACATCAAAAGTCAGATGGCATTAAAATTAGCCCCCGGTCTGGTCATGGATGTATGGGCTACCGATACCCTGGCGCCAGATCCTATTGCCATGAGCATAGATGACCAGGATCGTGTCTACATCACCCGCACTAACCGGCAAAAGAATTCCGAGTTTGACATTCGCGGACATCAGGATTGGATGACCCGTTCCATCGCCCTGCAAACCGTGGAAGAACGCCGGACCTTCCTACATGACATTTTTGCTCCGGAAAAATCGGCTGAAAATACCTGGCTGCCGGATTTAAACCAGGACAGCCTACATGACTGGCGGGATCTGGCGGTGGAAAAAGAAGAAGTGTGGCGCCTGGAAGACACGGATGGCGACGGCCTGGCGGATAAATCGACGCGGGTGGTAGAAGATTTTCATGAAGAAATCAC
>JAYRWN010000097.1:0-4745 GCA_041917975.1 Saprospiraceae bacterium
ATTGTTACTTACCAGCATAGGGCCATGGTTCACTTCGAGGAAAATGTCAAGTAAATTAGCGTGCAGCAGGTTGTTATTTACTTGTGCCCCCTGCGCCATCCAATCAAGCCATATACCCATATTGACGGAATAAATATGGTTTTTTTCAATCAGTACATCTACGGCGCCATGGAATTTTATGCCGGCCATTTCAGCACCGGAAAATAACCTTCTGATGTGAATATCGTGGATGGTGTTTCCGGTGATGGTGCTGAAAGCGCAACCCATACTGCCCACAATACCGGTTTGTTCGCAATACGCTATGGTGTTGTTACGAACGATATGACCGCCTATGGTTCCTTTGTTCCAACCGAATGCCAGCGCCCGGTTAATGGTTCCCACATAGCCTTCAGCCGATTCGGAATCTTTATTGTCAAAGGCATCACCATATTTACCCAAAGCGACACCTGCGCACTTCGAATATTGTATGGTATTGTTTTCGATAATCCATTCGCGACTCCAATGGGTACCTATGAGTCCCATCTGTTCTGCTGTTGGCGGCGCCCAGTTAGTAGCTGCATGCTGCATGGTAAATCCTGAAATGGTTAAGTAATTGATAAATGGTTTGTCGGGATAGAAGACGGTTTGACGTACATTTATTTCAACAGTTTCTTTATTGGGATCTGCACTTCCGAACTGTGACCATATGGTCGTTGTCGTTGAATCCGTTTCTGACCACCAAAGACGATTTTTCTCAGTACTTTTTCTCATTACCTCTTGCTTATTCTCTGCTTCCATCAGCCAATCGCCATTCAGATAAACAGCTCCGGTGTGGTATTTCCGGTCCTTGGGTGTGGGATAGAACCAGTCGCCACGGATTAAATCGTTGAATGGATTAAATTTTCCGAAAAAGCCATTTGGAATTTTAACAACCCAGGTATCGTTGTCCAGCTTTTGCCAGCCTTTAATTATTTCAGACCCTTTTATTTCAACCTTTTCCCCTTTAGCTGCCTGATAAACAATCCTTTCTTTGACTGAATTTCCGCCACGCGGGGGCGTAACCTGTTCGCGATAAACACCCGCATGCACTGTGATGACATCGCCAGGGATAGCGACCTGTGCTGCCTGACTTATGGTTTTGTAGGGCTTTGAAGCGGTGCCATCATTAGTATCGCTGCCTTTAACCGAAACGTGTATTTCTCTGGCTGGTAGCGCAATACTTCCTGCCAATAAGGAGAATAAAAAAATTATAAATTGTTTTTTCATAATTGTGATTTCTTTGTTCTTGTTCAATTTTAAATTAATGTCAATACTATCTTCCTATTCTTGTGGCTGGTCATATTTTTGCAGCGAAAGGATTACCGCTAGTAAATCATATGCCATGGGTATGGGCTTTGTACTGCTTCAAACATACACCCCGGCACTCACAAAAGCAAGAAAGTAGGAAATATTTCTGGAGTACGTAGGTCCGTAGGTAGGTCTAGCGGAGTTTGCATGCTTGTGGTTACACGGTAACTGATAATTGCTTCAAAGTCATGCCCCAATAGGACAAACCTTTTGTTGGCTGCTGTACATGCAAATATCATTTTCATTAAATCCATCTCTCTTAACCTCTTTTAATCATTGTTGAATGGAGATGTTTTACTTTCCAATGTTTTCTTTGCTTTGTTAAAACAACTGTTTCCAACCATTGTATGTCGGTATTTTTTGCATCTTTAATAATAATCGAATTCAGTCGATAGGTAACCCATGCGGTAGTTTTACGTGATTCGGTATTGATGAATTCGAAAGTATTGGTACGCTCAAAATCGGATGACTGGTTCATAACAATTGCTTTCCTTATAAGTGTATCTATATTCCATATCTGCCCATATTCATAAAATCTAACATCAGAAGAGCAATAATATTTTAAGGTTATTGAATCTCGATCAGATAAGGCCTGAAACATTTTTATAACAGTTTGTTGTATTTCTTGCTGTTCTTTTGAAGGTAATTGTTGTCCTTGCAAAATAGCAGCAAATAAAATTGCAATGGTCAAGAAGATTGTTTTATTCAATGTTTTGCTTTTCATTTTTCTTCTGAATTAGTGAAGTGTTAAATTGTATAACAGCCAACGCTTGTCAGAAGTCGGCAATATATTGAGCCAACTGTGAGCCTATTATGAGCCAACTGAGCCAACTATGAGCCAACTCATGTTTCGATTTCATATTTTGAACTTGAGCCTTTTGTTCCTTTATTAATAAGGATGCCCTTAGATTCAAGTTCCTGTAAATCCCTTGTGGCTGTTGGTTTTGAGGTGTTGGTCAGTTTCTGATACTGGCTGTTAGTTATGCTTCTATTCTCCACCGCATATAGTACCGCTTTTACCTGCCGCGCATTTAATCCCAATTTCTGCAACTTGTCTGAACTATACTTGTTTTGAAACAGGGTTACCAATATGCCGCCGTCCTGCTCAATAATTTCAGGGTCGGGTAATCCTGCTTCTTTGCAGGTACTGATAATTTTTAATGTGCCGCTTCCCCATGCATCAATGTAACCTCCTTTGAAACATACATCAGCAATCAGCAAATTTCTTGGTCGTGATGGGTGCTGCCGTTTGAGTGAATCCAAACTGATACCAGCAGGTAATTCGCCTTCGTTCCAAATATTTAAGTAGTTGTCGAACATACGCATCTGCACTACGGATGAGCCTAAGTAATTTCTATGCACAAGTGCGTTCAGCAACATTTCACGAAGTGCTGCAATAGGATATTCTCCTTTCTCAATCCTTTGTATACCCTCAAATGAAATGGCACGGGTAAAAAATTTCCGGTTTAATTGTTCCAGTACTTCTTTCAGCAAATGAACAATATTGCCTTCCACTGTCTCCTGGAATCTAATGTCGCTGCTGTCTTTACCAAAGCGACCAATTTTTACAACACAATTATTGAAAAACTATGCCGGGTCCTTACCAAATAAAACAATGGCAGCTCTTTTAATGTTGCCGTTATCATCCGTTAAACGAAGTTTAGCAATCAAATCTGCTTTGCTTAATCCTTCCACTTCTGCAATTCTGCCCGCATGGAGAGATGCTGCTATATATGACTTTAAACTGGCATCGTCAATATCGTCAAGGGTAGCTGTGGGCTCACTAACCTCATCCCACGTCTTACCGCTTTTACGAAGTAAATAATCGGTGAGTGCTGCGCCAATCAGCTCCTGTTTGGTGCTGCCGCTACGGTAATAATATCTTCCACGTAAAGAAATAGGCACTGCATAAGGTTGTGTAATTATTTCAAGAAAGTATAAGCCTTTTTCTTCATGCAAGTTTACATCAACTAAAATTCCCATCAGGTCTTTTATCTTGTTGGGTATTTCATCCATCAGTTTTTTATAATCACCAACACCAACCACATTGCCATTATCATCTTTACCAATAAATATTACACCACCTTGGGCATTGGCAAATCCACAAACCCATTTCAGGTAATCATCGTGCCAGCTTTGTTTGTATTCTGTGTTTTGTTGCTCGGCATGGGTTGCTTTGTTTCAATAATGAATATACAGTCATAACAATTTCACAAGGTAACAAATCAACTTTTGTAATAACAACATTCAAATGTAAAAAGGACACCCATAAAAGCAAAAAGGCATGAGAAATAATAGATTGACCGTCCGGAGAACCTGGGGTGCTACATCCGGCTGCCTTCACCAGATGTACACAATTCAAATTAGGTGTAATGGTTTCGAGATTAATACTTCGGGAGCTGTAATCCGTGGTGGTACTCCGGCACGATTAACCGGTTGGCGGCTGGGGAGTCGAATGTATTTTTAGCAGTATCCCAGTTTAATTTCTCACCGGTGCGGAAAGCCAGGTTGCCCATCTGGGCCACCAGCGCCACATCCCGGCCCACATGTAACGGCGCATGCAACTGCTGCGGGGTATTTTGCTGCAGGCAGGTGATAAAATTAATCACATGCAGGTCGAGGCCGTTATCTTCGGCTTTTTTGGTGACGGTTATTTTTTCTAATTTGTTTTTTTCGGGGATCACTTCCCAGCCGCCACGGGTGAGCACCAGGGTACCGTTATCGCCGACGAAACTCAGACCCTGCCCTTTACCGTAATAGCCGTTGCCAATACCAATAGTGTGTTCCCACAACAGGGTAAAGTCGCCAAAATCATAAACGGTGTGCAACGTGTCTGGGGTGACCATATCGTCATCCGGGTACGCCATTTTGCCGCCCAGGGCCAGGATGGATTTTGGCACAGCGGCTTGCATGCCATAAAGAATATAATCGATGAGGTGCACCCCCCAGTCCGTCATCACTCCACCGGCGTACTCCCAGTACCAGCGCCAGGTAAAGTGGAAGCGGTTTTGGTTAAAAGCCCGATCGGGCGCCGGGCCCAGCCATTGAGCATAATTTACACCGGCCGGCACAGGGCTGTTAGGCACCTTGGGCACTGCGCCTTTCCAGTCGATGTAAGCCCAGGCTTTGGTGGTGCGGATGCGCCCCAGGGCTCCGGAATGGACGTAAGCGATGGCGTCCACAAAGTGGGGCTGGCTGCGCTGCCATTGGCCGACCTGGACCAGGCGGGGGTATCTTTTCAACGCCCGCAGCATGATGTCAATCTCGGCAATGGAGTTGCCAATGGGTTTTTCAATATAGATTGCTTTCCCTGCTTCCAAAGCATGCACGAATTGCAGGCAATGCCAGTGGTCCGGGGTACCGATGATAACTACATCGATGTCCTGGTTCTCCAGCAATTGCCGGTAGTCCGCATAATA
>JAYRWN010000098.1:0-7954 GCA_041917975.1 Saprospiraceae bacterium
AGTTGGGCCACATCAAAGACATAGATCAGCACGTTGGATTGTTCTATTTTTTGCAATGTTTTGGAGACCCCGATGGCTTCCAGTTGATCCTGAGCTTCGCGTATCCCGGCTGTATCAATCAGTCTGAATTTTATTCCCCGGATGTTGATGGCTTCTTCAATGGTATCCCGAGTCGTGCCGGCTATTTCGGAAACTATGGCACGATCTTCGTTAAGTAAACTGTTGAGCAAGGTGGATTTACCTGCATTGGGGCGTCCGGCGATAACCGCACTGACTCCTTCCTTGATGGCGTTGCCTAACTGGAAGCTACGAGTCAGATTGTCAATGTATTGCAGTATTTTATGGATTAAATTACGTAATTTAATACGATCTGCAAATTCTACATCTTCTTCTACAAAATCGAGTTCTAATTCGATGAGAGCAGCGAAGTCAATCAGCTCCTGACGCAAATGTTTTATATCTGACGAAAACCCTCCCCGCATCTGTTGAACGGCTATGGCGTGGGCGGCAGCATTTTCCGATGCGATCAAGTCGGCCACCGCTTCCGCCTGGGTGAGGTCCAGGCGACCATGCATGAACGCGCGCAAGGTGAATTCACCCGGACCGGCTAAGCGTGCACCTTTACGCACTAAAAGTTGCAGGATTTCCTGCACGATGTAGGAACTACCATGAGTGGAAATTTCGATCACATCCTCCCCGGTATACGATTTTGGTCCCTTAAATAGAAAGGTAAGCACTTCATCCAACTCACGGCCCTGTTCGTCTTTGATATGACCTAAATGTATAGTATGGCTGGGAGCTTTAGTCAAATCCGCCCCATAAAAAATGGCATTAACCAACCGGAATGTATCTGCACCAGACACTCTCAAGATGGCCAGAGCGCCCACCCCCGGAGGCGTAGCCAGAGCCACAATAGTATCATGCAAAAGAGGCCGGACTGCCATACGAAGTATTCATTTCTTTTTTGCAAAAGTAGAGTTTGGCAAGTGGACATCGTATTGATTATCAAAATTTTATTTGCAAAACAAGAAATTTATTTAAATTTGTTCTTCCCCCTGATAAGTTTATCTAAAGAAATACCGTTGTCTGATGCCGGTCAAGTTCCATCGGTTTGACCATTATTACATCAATTATTTGACGCCAACACAGGAATTGCGTTTGGATCAGATCGTTATATATTGTAGTCAACAGTATAGTGATGGCCAAACCCTGCCCGTGGGCACGCTGCGTTTTTGGAAGGGTCAGGTTCCTAAGAATCAGTATTTCAGTGATAACAATGTGATGCTGAACTTTCATTTGGACGATTTTCCAAGGATTCTGGACTTGTTGCGCAGTGAAAAACCTTGTTTCATTTGCCTGGATCCGGAGACCCAGTTCGGTTACCTGGCCACCCGTTATCAACCACAGGGACACAACATTTTAGCAAAAAAATAAGTTAGTTGGTTGATACTGATACAGCTACAAAAACTGTATAATAAACTACGTAGTATAAACCGGATTTTTTATGGCTGACCAAATGGCACTTTTAGAAGAATTACAAGAGAATTTGAAGCCCTATTTACGCATGTTGGGTGACGCCTCTGAAATGATCCTTACCCAGGAAGTATCCCGTTATCCGATCTTTATCATTCACAGCCAACCGGTGGACATCGGGTTACCCCTTTGGGATCATGAGAGTGCAGGTGGAGACTATTCTATCTCAGCCAGCAGCCTGGAGGAATTTGTCACCAAACAATTAATACAAATGGAAAAAGTGGATGATTTTATTCGCATCTACAAAAAACCAAAAGATTATTTTTGCCTCTTCTTTATAACCACTCAACAAGCGCAATTTATTTTTTTAAAGCGCCATAAATAATAATATGAAAGGCATCATCCTGGCTGGAGGATTAGGTACCCGCTTATATCCCCTTACGCTGGTCACCAGTAAACAACTGCTGCCGGTTTATGATAAACCAATGATTTATTACCCGCTGTCCATGTTGATGACCGCCGGCATTCGCGATATTCTGATCATTTCTACACCCTATGACCTTCCTAATTTTCAAAAACTGTTACAGGACGGCGCAGACATTGGTTGTAATTTTAGTTATGTAGAACAATATGTCCCGAATGGATTGGCCCAGGCTTTTGTGCTTGGTGAAGAATTTATTGGTCGGGATAAAGTGTCTTTGATTTTGGGCGATAACATATTTTACGGCGCCGGTTTAAAAGAATTGTTGCAAGGCAGTGCAGATCCGGAAGGTGGCATTGTGTTCGCCTATCAGGTGGCAGACCCAGAACGTTATGGGGTGGTGGAATTTGATAATGATTTTAATGCCATTTCTATTGAAGAAAAACCCAAACACCCAAAATCCAATTATGCCGTTCCGGGTATTTATTTTTACGACAATGAAGTCATTACCATCGCAAAAAATCTGCAACCCAGCGCCCGTGGCGAATATGAGATCACTGATGTGAATAAACATTATCTGCAAGCCGGCCGACTAAAGGTAGGTGTCCTGGGACGCGGCATCGCCTGGCTGGATACCGGTACCCATGATTCGTTGATGCAGGCCTCACAGTTCATTGAAGTGATTGAACAGCGCCAGGGCTTAAAAATCGGCTGTATAGAAGAAGTCGCATACGAGATGGGGTTTATCAATGATGAACAATTGGACCGTCTGGCTAATATGTACCTAAAAAGCGGTTATGGTGAATACCTGATGCGCTTGTTGAAACGCTGATATCCTGCCTTAATATTTTTTTAATCTAGTCCTGGTTAACTTTTGGCCGGAAATTAAGGGCATCGACCAGATCCACTTAATATAACTAAAATATACGTTATATTTTTAAAAAATAAGTTGCATTATTAAAAAAATAGCTGTAAACTTGAATTATGAGATCAAAAAAACAGCTTTGGGTGGTTATGGCTTGGGTAATTGTTACAGTCATGGCCCAGGCTCAATCCGCCGCTGATGAGATAAATCAATACCTGGAAACACAAAATTATAGGGCCGCTTTAGCTTTACTGCAAGAGCAGGATTCCAGCTTGAGTAATTGGTACAAAACAGCCTTTTGTCAACAAAAATTAGGTAACTGGGCGTATGCAAAACACTGGTATGAACGTATCCTTATCCGCGATTCTCTGCACCTCTCTGCCCGTGTCAACCTGGGGAATCTATATTTTCAAGAAGCCAATTGGCCTAAAGCCATTCGTTATTATCGGGAGTTAATACACCTGGACAGCACTAATTTTTCTTATTTTAAAAGTTGCGGAGATGCCCACGAGCAAGCCGGATTAGTCCGCGAAGCTTTTGGTTATTGGGAAAAAGCCTTATGCCTGAATCCACAGGATATTCCTTTACTCATCAATCTGGCGGAGGTGTTCCTGGGCAACAAACAAGCAGACCTGGCGGATAGTCTGATGGCTATAGCGTATGGCCTGGATAAATCTAATGTTAAAACTCTACTGCAAACCGCAAGGGTTAAATACAGCTTAAAAGACTATGCGGCGGTAAGTCAGCACATGTATACGGTGAATTCCATGATCGACCTGAACCCTTTTTACAAAAAAATGTGGGCGTATGCCCTGATTCAATTAGATTCTATTGACTTCAGTATCCGCATTCTGGAAGGGTTGCTCAACGAAGATGCTGATGAGAATACCCATTTTTATCTGGGCCTGGCTTATGAGCAGAAAAAAAAACATGAATATGCCACATTTCATTATCGTAAGGCCATAAGCAAAGCCACCTCACCGAACATGGGTAATTATTACCTGCGCACTGCTATCCTGGAAAAAGAACAAAGTCATTTTAAGGAAGCGATAGAGGCTTACCGGGAGGGTTACCGGTACTCCAAGGATCCTTCTTTTATTTTTTATGAAGCGCAGGTCAGCGATTTGTATTATAAACAAAAAAATATTGCTTTTAATAAATATCAGGAGTATTTAAAACTCCAGGATGCCGATCATCCCAATTTTACACAATATGCCCATGAGCGGGTGAAATACCTTAAAGAGTACTTACATCAAACCAAATAAATTCTTCCATGAAAAAATTAACCAAGGCCGAAGAAGAAATCATGCAAGTCATCTGGAGTAAAGGTCGGTGCACCGTCAGTGAAATTTTACCTCACTTGAGTGATCCGTCACCGCCTCATTCCACTATTTCTTCCCTTGCGCGCATTCTGGAACAAAAGGGGTTTGTGCAGCACAAAGCTTACGGTCGAACCTATGAATACTTTCCGGTAGTCAGTAAAGAGTCCTATGGCCGGAAGTCTTTACAAACCCTGGTACAAAATTATTTTGATGGCTCCACCAGGCGACTGGTTTCTTATCTGGTGGAGAATGAAAAACTGAACCGCAAAGAACTTGAACAATTGTTAAATGATCTGGATAAATCACCATTACCTCCAACACCGGATAAATAAATAATACTATGATTGCGTACATTCTGGAAGTGACCCTGTATTGGAGTTTATTATATGGACTCTATTATTGCGTTTTAAGACGGCTGACTTTTTTTGACTTCAACCGTTATTTTTTACTTTTTTCGCTGCTGCTCGGATTAATTATACCCGCCGTTAAAATATCGCTGTCCAATACTGCGCCTTTAGTTGAAGCGACACCGTTACTTGTGCCGATAGTGACTGCGCCTTTGCAGGTGCAAAATCTGGTGACGGAAGAAACGCAGCATATTAAGTGGTCCTGGTGGATAATAGTGGTTTATTGGATAGGGGTTTGTATCAGCCTGGCCAACTTAAGTCATGGTTTGCTTAAATTGTGGCTTTTGTACCGGCAAAGTGAAATAAAAAGATTTGCCAATTATACACTGGTACAAACTACACAATTGCATGTACCCTTTTCATTTTTGCATTATGTATTTTGGAGTAAAGATCTGCAGGCCATAGAGACCGACTCCGGACCAATATTGGTTCATGAAATTTCTCATGTGAAGGGATGGCACAGTGTGGACATATTGCTGGTAGAAATTGTTCAATCTTTCATGTGGTGCAGCCCACCCATTTATTTATATAGGAGGAGTCTGCGCACCTTGCATGAATATTTAGCGGACCAAACGGTATTACAATCTATGCAGGCCAGGTCATACGGACAATTACTCATCCGCCATGCTGACAGTCATTTACAAATAGCCTTAGCCAATCATTTTATTCAATCACAATTAAAAAACCGCATTATGATGATGTTTAAACAACCTTCACGCCGCTGGGCCTTATGGCACTATGTTTTAATCATACCGGCATTGCTGTGTTTATTGTTATTGGTTGCCGCAAAAAACACGAACCAGGATAAGTTAAAATTAAATCCTGTCGTTACAGATACCATTTATCGAGCTTACATATTAGTTAAACCTAATAATGAACGAATTTATTTTCTACAAATGAGCAACAATCAGGACGTCTTAGACAAAGTCTATCAATTGATTGCCAGAGCAACAGAAAATCAGAATGCAGTGATCGCTAAACAAGAAAATGATGCAACTATATTTAATCTGCCTGTACTGGAAGTTTTTGAGTATAAAATAAACAACAACGATTTTGATTTGGGATTACCAGAAGTTTCTGAAATTCAAAAAAGTAAAGATTATGCCGGTGATGTAATCATGCGCTTTTATCCTGATATAACCATGATATCCGGAGACCATGAATTCTCTGGTAAAATAACCATTGAAAAATATAGGCCCGATGAAGAAATTCAAAATTTTATTAACGACCCAAAACGTGGGTTTATTCCGTCAAAATATGAAAACGATCCGCTTGTCCAGCGGCCGGATCAGGAGGAAGTATTTAAATTAGTGGAGGAAATGCCCCGCTTCCCCGGGTGTGAGGATATTAAAAATGACGAGGAACGAGAAAATTGTGCCAAAGAAAAATTAATGGCATTTATTTATGAAAATATCAAATATCCAACGCTGGCGCGGAATACTGCCATAGAGGGGCAATGTGTGGTGCGTATGGTCATTGAAAAAGATGGCCGAATCAGTGAAGCGGAATTAATAAAAGATATTGGCGGAGGCTGTGGTGATGAAGCCGTGCGTGTGATAAAAGCCATGAATGAATTACCACAAAAATGGATTCCCGGGCGACAACGCGGAATACCGGTACGGGTGCAATATTTGCTGCCGGTGAAATTCAAGCTGGAACCCAGCGGGGAGCCGAGGATGGTGATCATTGCTAAAAATTCTTCTCGGGGAGAAATAGTTGATTCTAAATTCGTGGCAAATTTTCCACCGGAATTAATAGAAAGTATTCACGTCTATAAGGGTCCTAAAGCAAAGGAAAAATATCCGGAGGCGGCAGAATCCGGCGTAGTCGAAATACACACCAAATTAAATACGCTGGATGAATTGAAACAAAATCTAACCGAAAAAACAAATAAACTAACCGAAGATGAAATTTTAAAAATAGTGGAAGAACAACCGTTATTTCCGGGATGTAATATTTCAGCAGGGGAAAATGAAAAACTGGATTGTTCAAAAACTAAATTATTAAATTACATCTATCAAAATATTACCTACCCATCGGCAGCTCGTGAGGCGGGGATACAAGGGCAGGTGGTGATCCGTTTTGTCGTAGAAAAAGATGGTACATTAAATAACCTGGAAATAGTTAAAGATATAGGCGGAGGATGCGGTGAGGCCGCAAAAGAGGTATTTGAAAAAATGAATCGGCAAGGCCTAAAATGGACGCCGGCGAAACAGCGGGGCAAGGTCGTGCGTGTAATTTACAATGTGCCGGTTAAATTTAAATTGGAGGAGACCAAGGCAGACCATGAAAATGGATCGATGGCAGCTGAGGCAACCCAAAAACAAACTATTGTCCGGCCCGTATTTGGTACATGTACCAACAACGATGAACGGTGCTCGTTCGAAGAATTTATTAAATATGTTTATCAAAACATTCATTATCCGTTAGAGGCACGCGAAGCAAATAATACTGGTGTTGTACAAGTGAGATGGACCGTTAATAAACAAGGCAGGATAAGTGCCCAGGTATCCGGAGAACAGATACATGATGCTATCATCAGCGATGTCCAAAAGCTGTTCAACGATATGCCGGCCTGGAAACCGGCTACTCAGCAGGGTAATCCGGTCGATTATAGCGGGACAACCAATATAGCCTACATCCTGGAAAGAAAGGACAAAAGAATAGGGCCTAAAGTGGAAAATGATCCGAATACTTTGGTGGTAGTCGGTTATCTGATTGATCCTGCTCAGGATCAATTACCCCCTCGACCACCGGCAAGCGACACAGAAAACACCCTGGAAGTAGTGAAACTAAAAGTATTTCCGAATCCAGCTAATGCCAAAATTGAAATACAATTTGCTGCGGAAGCCAAACCGCTGGAACTGATGATAGTTGATGTCAACTACAAACAAATTTATACCGAAAAATTAGCTTCATTTAGTGGCATCTACCACCATACAGTGAACCTGACCAATGCCCCGGCCGGTACGTATTTTCTAGTCATCAAACAGGGTGAAAAAACGTATACGCACCAGCTGGTCCTCAAGAATTAGTGAGAGTTTAAGTTTAGATAAGGGCCGGTCAGGGTTAATTCGGGCCGGCTTTTTGTTGAATGAATTAATCAAACTCCGGTAATGCGCCGTTTATATTCGGCCAAGGCTTCATCCAGACGTACTTTGGCGGATTCATCTCCGGCATTGTGGGACGGATGAATAAATAATTTTACCCCGCGTTCAGCAAGAATTTCGGCCACCGTAGTTACTGTCATCCACACACAGGTGACGAAGGCCATGGTACTGACCGGGCCTATTTTATCCATATGATTAGGCAACGGAACGGAAGCATCCTCTATGGGAGCGCACGTATCGACCACGATGTCTGCTACGTCAAAAATAGTTTTGCCACTGCTATGTCGTGTTTGTTTTCCTTTGGCAAATTCGTACGAACCAAAAGCGATCACCTTCATGCCCCTCTTTTTAGCTTC
>JAYRWN010000099.1:0-18919 GCA_041917975.1 Saprospiraceae bacterium
GACCTGGATAATAAGCGGTCGATGTTTTTAAGTCGATAGGGTTGGAGATTTTTGGCGCTTTAGCGCATTAGCACTTTGGCGTCTTAGCGCATTGGCATATTGGCACATTAGCGTCTTGGCATTAGCACACTAACATTTAGGGGAACAACAACTGAATAAACTCGGGCGTTTTAGAAAAAAGAACAACCCATGTGTAAGGACTACACGCGTTATTTAATTAGTCTATGTATGCTTGGTCCGCTGCAGATTTGTTTGTTTGCGCAACAAAACTCACCGGAGCCCATAGTATCGGTGAAAGTTTATCTCAATGCCTTTAAAGAAACTATTCATGACCGGACGGAACAAAATTCGGCTGGATTAAAAACGCGTTACGTAATAAAAGAAGGGTGGGTAGGCATTCCCTCTCTGGCAGTGCAAATGCATAGCCGTACCATATGGAGTCATGAGTTAGAAATTCTGCCCATTTGGTATGATGTAAAAAGAAACAGCCTGGAAGTAGAAATAAATAATCAATTGGTAGAGATGACTATGCAAGAAACAATAATTTCCTCTTCTTCATTGAGGTATCAATGTATTTCTACTTTGGCGCGAAAGAAACGTTTTCGCCCTTATCTCGGTGCATCCGCGCACCTGTATTACCGCAGTGAAAATTTTATCCCCACAGAAAAAATATTTCTTGAACCTTTTACTGAGCGACTCCTTCAATTAAACTTCCAAGCAGTCAGCGGATTTCAATGGCATTTTGCCGGACCTATTTCTCTGGATATGAATAGTCCCATCTACCTACTACAGGCCGAAAAAGAAACGAAAATTGATGAAGATCAAAATGGGATTAAACAAAAAATTGTACAATGGAATAATTCATCATTTCCGGCAATAATCCACTTCCGCTTTGGAATAGTTTACACCCTATAATTATAAAATTATGAATCGAATATTATTAAGTTGGATATTAATATATATTGTGCCTACAGCGTCTTTCGCCCAGAGTACACTTCCGTCCAATAGATTTGCGCTCAAATTATATCTCAACTTAAGCGATGAAAAAAAGCTGTATGCAATCGATGATACCAGGCCAAGTACAAAATACTTTCAGTCAGATATCAGTATTGGCTTACCCTCGTTGGCATTAGAATTCAAACCAAATCACCACATCAGTCATGAAATAGAATTTCAGCAATTGAAATATAAAAGTTATACCTACCGTGTAGGTATTAAATACAATGGCATAGGTGAAGAAATTTCTCCGGGAAGTGAAGAACGTCATGAAATAACTCTGGCCTTGCGATACCAGGCTAATTTGCAGGTTAGTCCACAACGTCGGCTAAATCCATACTTAGGTGTAGGGCTAGCTAATCGATATCATTTTGATTATACGATTTATTTAGCGAAAAAACGGCACGTAAATCAAGAACGTGCTATGGATGCAGCAGTATTTTTAGCACCTGGATTACAAATTAAACTGTCTTCTTGTTTTTTCATTAATGCAAATTATTCTTTCTACGCTTATCAGATTACCAGATCCTTTTACCCGTCAAAAACTTTGTCGACTCTTTTCAGACCAAGAGATCAATACATCCAGGGTCACTGGTGGCCTGCCCGTTATCATGGACGGCTGGGATTAGTGTATAAATTGTGAGTTCCTTCTCAGCCCATAAAGCACAAATGGAGGTCAGGGTCATGCCCATAAACGTCCTGATCACGAATAATTTTTCCCGACCAAGGTGCGCATTACGATGGTTCAGGTCGCAGCGGGCGCCTTATATAATCCGGATTCGGTCCTGCGATAATTTTTTGGATGGCCACCTAATTATGTTAAAATTTTTATTTTTTAGGGCGAATATTTGTGTATTTGTGTATTTGTGTATTTGTTTATTTGTGTATTAAATTTAACGATTTACAGTAATACTATGCAGCAGAATGGCACATTATCCCTTTTTAATCCAGTTAAATAATAGGCTAATACTGATCAGTGCTTGGTATATTTTGTTACTTCTGGCAGCGAGTTGTAATAGAGATAAATTTGAAGAAGCATTTCCTGCTACCGTAAGCATCGTTGATTCAATTGCCATCCACAACCCCGGATTACCAACACTACTTAATGTCTCCGAAAATGAAAACAGGTGGTTATTTTATGCTTATGTGACTCAAAAAATATTGGTTTGTGACAGCACAGGGACGATAATTTCCTTATTTGATCCGTTTATAGAAGGACCTGGTCAGATTGGACCAACCTTATTCTCTGCGGGATTTAAAGGAAACGATACTTTATTATTTTTATCGGAAAGAGGTCTGACAAAATATTCCATCCTTGGTCAATTTATTAGCCATCAGAGAAATGAACATGGATTATTTAATGCCGGGCTTGCGGAACATCTGTCTTATTTTGAAAATAATCAGTCCGAGTATGTCATAGCAAAGTATTATCTCTGGCCACTTGATTATGACAATACAGACATCACCCGTGTTCTTCCCCTTACATTAATTACACTAGCTGATAATTCTTCAAAAGGGGTTCTAAAAATAGATCAATCCTCTGAAAATATTCATGGTTTATATGGGGCAATATTTAGCGTAAACGCTGCTCGCAACGAACTAGCCCTTATTATCGCCCCGCAGCGAAAATTAACCCTGTATACGCTGGATACTTTCCCTCAAAAAATAAAAGCTTATAATTTAGAATCCTATCTCCCATCCATCACCAATTACAACGACCGCACTGAATTGATTACTTTCAATGGTACGGTAAGGCGTCTGTACTCGCAAGGAGATAAAATCTACATAATTTTTAATCCTGCTATAAAAGAAATCAAAGGATTAAGCAGTAAAGCCATGACGGATTATTATTATGATCATTATGAAGAAAAAATTCTCGTCATGGATATCCATAACAACAAAACATTTATGACTCGTCCGTTAAAAGAATTGCGCTTATTGTATGTACTTAAAAATAATGATTTACTGATG
The DNA here is from genome assembly GCA_041917975.1 of Saprospiraceae bacterium. Taxonomy (GTDB): domain Bacteria; phylum Bacteroidota; class Bacteroidia; order Chitinophagales; family Saprospiraceae; genus JAYRWN01. The sequence continues at coordinate 2,968 of JAYRWN010000099.1, forward strand.
AGCAAAGTCGCTTACATGAAAGAGGATACTGTGACTTTTCTTTACCGGGGACAAATTATTTACTAATTCCTAAATACTATTTTATGAAAACATTAAAAATTGGTTTGATTGCTATTTTTACTATAGCAACTGTTGTACCTAATTTAAAAGCGGGGTACCTGTGTTCAGGTTGGGGTGCAGAAGTCTATGTCTCTGATGTATTCCCAATTCGTCTAAAGAAAACCATTTGTGGTATACCAGGTAGTTCATATTGCAATTGCTGGTGTGAGGATAATGGTAATCCAACGAATTGTACACCTCCAGGTCCAGTTCAATAAAATGTTTTTAGAGGGGGAGTATTATATTATTGATTCCCCTTCTAAATTTATTAATAACTGATCCGGTAACTCAGCACTGGAATGATCCCCAATTGGGTAAAGAGCGCTGTACGGTCCAGATAGGGATCAAAATAATGATACGCTCCATTTTTGCGGTTGGTGGCGTTTTGGATGTCCAGGGCCAGGACACTACTGTATTTGGTCTTATTGCGGCGAAAGTATAGACGTCCGTTGAGGCGGAAACCACTCGGCAATTTTTGCGGCATGCTAATGTAATTCTCATATTCCGTGCGCAAGCTTTGGCGGGAGACGAATTCATCAATGGCGTACTCGCGCCACCCACCAAACCACTGGGCATGTAAATTAAAGCCCAACGTATATTTTTTAGTCCCTTTATCCCAGCTGACCTCCCGTCCAATGGTGCTGTTGATCAGATAGTTTCCGGCAAATCGACTATCCGTCCAGATCCCCGCAGAGCGGTACACACTCTTATACCAGGAAGCATTCAGACTATAAAAAAAGCGGTGATGCAGTAATTGTTTTAAACCGGCCTCCACACCATATACCCGGGCCCGGCCTGTACTATTAAAAGGACCATAACGATAATCATCCAGCCAATTGAAGGTAGGAACAACTACTGAATTTATTATTTGCATGGGCAATTGAGCCAACTGTTGTCCAAACGCCTCCACATTTACGGTGCGGTATGGTTTTAGGTGGTGTTGAAAAGCCAGTGAGAGATTATGAGATTTGGACATCAGGGGTTTTTCCGTCTGTGGTGACAGCAGGATGGCCGGATGAACGGTTTGATAACTGGTGTTACCGGCTAAACGCAGACGGCTTTTCGGTCCGCTGGTCCACACCAGTTCCATCTGAGGCCCGATAGTGGGTAACTTATGTTGCTCATCATAGATGCCATTCAGCCCGGCATTCAGTTTAATTCGCGGAGCAGCCTCCCACCACAAGGTAGCAAAGGGTTCGGCGGACCAGGCTGACTTTTGTTGTTTTCCCGTAAAACCGGTGATTGAGCTCCAGCTATAGCTGCGTAAGGTGGTGGATATCCCGGACTTAAGGTAAATGTGCGGACTGGCTTGCCAAAGCCAGGTGTTTTTCCATTGGGCTTTGGCCAGGGCCAATTGATCATCCATAGTGCCATACAACACGCCGGTAGTGGGGGGCCAAAACAAATCAGCCTGGCGCTCATTGCCCTGCCGGGAAAAAATTAACACCGACTTCCAGCTAAGCCGATCGGTAATGAGCTGTTGGTGTTTGATGCCGGCGATCTGGTTATTGGACCGGTATTCGATGTTCTGAAAATCCTTAAAAGTCTCCGGCATTTCAGCTGATTCGAAAATATTAGAACTTTGGCCCAGAAAAGCAAACAAAGTCAGTCCGCCCTGAGCGCGGTTGGGGAAATGTACATTGGCGGCAAAATCCTGAAAAGCAATGGCTTCACCGCCGAAATTTACCCCTAAAACATTTAACAAGCCCAGTGTAGAATAGCGGTAATTGGCTAGAAAAGACGGGCCTCCCTGGCGCAGTGGGCCTTCCGCCGATACGTCCAGTCCGATCAGGCCGGCTTGAGCGGTAAACCCATATTTTTGTGGATTGCCGGTGCGTAACTCCAGGTCCATGACTCCAGCCAAAGCATTGCTCATGTCAGCGGGAGCCACGCCCGTATATACGTTGCTGTTGTTTAACAACTGGGCGCTGATGAGACTTACCCCGCCACCATTTAGCATAGGCTGGTCGGAGGGAGTGCCGGCATTCGATAAGTGGTTAGGGTTGACGATTTCTACTCCTTCCAGGCGCCATTGCATATAATTTGGCGATAGTCCCCGGATGACCAAGTGGTTGGCCTGATCACTGACGGTGGCGATACCAGGCGTCGTGATGGTAACACGTGCCGGGTCAAAAAATGCTGCCGGCAAACGTTCGACTTCTTCCAGACTGATGATGCGCCGACCACTCAATAACGTGCTGATGGTATGATCCACCACTTCCACGGTGTCTGCTAAAAATGAAAGAGGGAGAAGTCCAATGGTGATAAACGTGGGTTTGCCTGATTCCACCCACACTTCGGCCAGAAAATAATCCTGAAAACCCTGCGCCAGCGCATACAGTTGATGACGCCCAGGGCTGGTGTTGATATTGAAATGGCCCTCGCCATCCGACTGTCCTGCCGGTTTGCGATCCAGGTAAATACTGGCTCCAGGTACCGGTGTACCCAGCATTTGATGCACTACCTTTCCGCTCAACTGTTGGCCATATCCCGGTAAACTAAGGACTATACATAACGTAGCGATAAAAATATGCCCTGGCAGTTTAGGCATTGCCAATAACTTTCGCGATTAATTCTCTATCGATGCCTGCTCCGGCAAAGTCATCGAAAGCACGCTTAGCCACTTCGATGATGTGGTTTTGGATAAATATGGCGCCTTCGCGGGCCCCTTGTTCACTGTCCTTGATGCAACACTCCCACTCTAGGACAGCCCAGCCATCATACCCATACTGGGATAGTTTACTAAAGATACTTTTGAAGTCCACCATGCCATCGCCGAGCGAGCGGAAGCGGCCCGGGCGGTCCACCCATCCCTGGTACCCACCATATACGCCAGCTTTACCGGTAGGTCTGAATTCAGCATCTTTGACGTGGAACATTTTGATGAACGGATGATAAAAGTCAATGAACTGGAGGTAGTCCAGTTGTTGGAGCATAAAATGACTGGGATCGTAAAGGATATTGGCCCGAGGATGGTTACCGGTAGCTTCACGAAACATTTCAAAGGTGATGCCGTCATGCAGATCCTCCCCAGGGTGAATTTCGTAGCACAGGTCTATCCCGGCTTGATCGAACGCATTCAGGATGGGCGTCCAGCGCTTGGCCAATTCTTTAAAAGCTTCTTCGACCAACCCGGCGGGCCGTTGGGGCCAGGGGTACACGGTATGCCAGATGAGTGCTCCCGAAAAGGTCACATGGGCTTTCAGTCCCAGGTTTTTGCTTGCTTGGGCCGCCCAGAGCAGCTGTTGCACCGCCCAAGCCTGGCGTCCGGCGGCATTACCCCGCAAATGCTGCGGAGCAAATCCATCGAATAATAAATCGTAGGCTGGGTGAACCGCCACCAACTGGCCCTGGAGGTGAGTAGATAGTTCGGTGATTTCCAGGCCGTGGGAGCGCACTAGCCCTTTCAGGTCATCACAATAGGTTTTGCTTTCGGCTGCTTTTTGCAGGTCGATGAGACGGCTGTCCCACGTAGGGATTTGAATGCCTTTATAGCCTAGTTTAGCCGCCCACTGGCTGAGTCCCGGCAATGAATCGTAAGGTGGCTCCGCTCCGGCAAATTGGGCGAGAAATATGGCTGGTCCTTGGATTGTCTTCATGATAAGTCGCTTAAAAGGATTAAATAACGCCAAAAAATAAGAAACAATTTGCGGTAGCGGAAGGAGTAACGAAAATTAATTAGGAGGGCTTGCTGCTTTTTTAGAAAAGCCCCTCTCTAGGTTCAAAACAGAACTAAAAAAAAACGTCCTGATCACTTTTGAACAGGACGTTTCGGAAAACTACAGTAATTAAAAAAGGTTATTGTGCTTACATGAAAAAAATTCTTTTATAGGCAGGCCGCCCGGCGCACCGCCTCTTTACCGAAGCGGTGCCGGATGCGGTCCAATTGCTGCCACAGGTGTATCTCCTCTACCGTGTCATCAAACAGGCTGATCTGATAGTACCCTGACACCAGGCCGCTGAATTTTACGCCCACCAGGCGTATCAACTGCCGGCGTTCGTACAGCGATTCGAATAATTCCAGGGCGTTCCGCAGTAGAGTCCGGTTATTGGCGGTATAAGCCAGACGACGTTGTTTGGTATAGGTATTAAAATCGGCATAACGTATCTTGACGGTGATGCAGGAGGTGAGGCGATGTGCCTGGCGCAGGTCAAACGCCAGTTCATCCACCATGGACATGATGAGCCGGCGTACCATGAGCAGGTCCAGGCTATCTTCCAGGAAGGTGCGCTCTTTAGACATGGATTTCTGTTCGCTGTAAGGTTCTACCTGACGGGGATCGATGGCGTTAGCGTTCTCCCACAGCACGCGACCCAGTTTACCAAACTCCCGCTCCAACAGGGGCATAGGAATCTGGCTGAGAATACGGATGGTACGCACGCCCATGAAGCTCAGCTTCTTGTACGTTTCTTTACCAATACCCGGAATTTTGCCGGTAGACAATGGAGCCAAAAAATCCTTTTCCGTACCCGGCAGCACCTCGGTGGTGCCGTTGGGCTTTACTTCACCGGTACCCACTTTGGACACCAGTTTATTCACGGATAGCCCAAAAGAGATGGGCAGACCGGTCTCTTTGATGATGCGCTGACGCAGTTCTTTAGACCATTTATAACAACCAAAATAACGATCCATGCCGCTGAGATCCAGGTAAAATTCATCAATGGACGCCTTCTCGAAGACCGGTGCATCCTCCTGGATGATCTCCGTCACCAGCTGCGAATAATGGGTATAACCATCCATATCCCCCCGCAACACAATAGCCTGGGGACATAAGCGTAAAGCCATCTTCATGGGCATGGCCGAATGCACGCCAAAATGCCGGGCTTCGTAACTGCAGGAAGCCACCACGCCCCGGGCACTTACCCCCCCGATGATCAGCGGCTTGCCCTTCAGCGCCGTGTTCTTCAGACACTCCACCGACACAAAAAACGCATCCAAATCCATATGTACAATGGCCCGTTCAAACATATATGACGACTATTCCGACATTTATTTGACAAAAAAGCCGGCGAATATCTAAAAAGATTTTATTTTTGTCAAGAGAATTTTTCAGGATCATCAAAAAAATTTTGAAAACCATGTTACCACAAAATCTCATCTATTTGCGACGTAAGTTCCAACTGTCCCAGCAGGCCCTGGCCGAAGCTATGGGCATCCCACGTACGACTTTGGGTGAATACGAGCGCGGCAATACCGAGCCGAACATTGAGCTGCTGATCCGGCTGGCCGATCATTTTAAGTTGAAAGTAGATGACCTGGTGCGGGCCAACATCAGCCACCATGACCTGGAGATCCTGCGCAGCAAAGACCTGCGCGTCCTGGCCATCAGCATCGACCAGCAGAACCGGGAGAACATCGAGCTGGTGGATACCAAAGCCAAAGCCGGCTACCTGGAAGGATTTGCCGACCCGGAGTATATCCGTGATTTACCTAAACTGTATTTTCCGGCCATTCCCGCCGGCACCTATCGCGCTTTCGAAATACAAGGGGATAGCATGCTACCCATCCAGGAAGGCAATATTGTGATTTGTAAATATGTAGAATCGTTAAAAGAGATCAAGGATAACCGCACCTATGTGATCGTAAGCAATCAGGAAGGTATTGTCTATAAACGTGTAAAAACCACTAAAGAGGCGCAAGCCCTTTTATTGGTATCGGACAATGAACTGTATCCTCCTTATTGGATCAGCTATAAGGATATCGCTGAAGTATGGCAGTATTACGCTCATCTGAGTTTTTCCGACCACAAAGGCATTTTTGATCAACTCGTCGAAGCCCGGCTCATGGATATTCAGCAAAAAGTGACCCGCATCGAGCAACGGCTCATCCAGCATTAAAAAAATAAAAACATACGCCTGGTTTACCGCAATCGCAAGCGGCGGGAGGGTTCACGGCCGTAGCCTTTCATAATGATCTTCTTCCGGGTTAATTTAACGGTAGCAAACGCATTTTCATCCGGCGTGTCCACCATACCTTTCAGATTAACACAATGGATGCCCTCCCAGACACCATAATTGCCGGCGTGATTGTGGCCGTTAAACCAGGCTTTCACACACCGATAGGGCTGCAAGGTTTGTAAGATTTCCTCGTGATTCCATAAGGCATGTGCCTCGTGCGGCCATAAAGGCAAGTGACAAAATAACACCACCTTAAGGCCTCGTTGTTCCGCACGCACCAACTGTTCTTTTAGCCATCGCTGTTGCTCCATGCCGATGGCCCCGTTCCAAGGGTGATAATTAGGCTGGTGGCGGGCTTTTAAGTCCTCCGTCATGTGCCGCGCTTGCCGGACGATGGCACTGTCGGTAGCATAAAATGACAGGTCATAACCATTCAAAAAAATGAACATCCACTTTTTTTCCATCAGGGTATACCAGGTCTGACGAAGGCCTAATTTTTCCGGCACCAACGTCCGTTGATCCGGCTCCACGTCCAGGTCATGATTGCCCACCACGTGGTATACTGGTTTTAAAGCATGGCCTAATATAGCCTGCACCGTATCGTAACTCTGCAGGTGGCGGTCAATGAGGTCCCCCAGGCCCACGTATAACCTCAACCGGGAGTGTCTGTTGAGCTGCTGTAGGCAGGATTGTAGCTTGGACAGCGACTGCCGGTAATGCCTCACTCCCGCAGGTGGGCCGTCATAATATTGTACATCCGCAAAAACACCAAACGACACCTGAGCCCTGGCCGCCACGGGCCATAACAATATGCTGATGAAAAGGGCCAACTTATACATTAAAACATACATACAGAGGCCTTCACATCAGTCTAAGTTATCCATTTCAGTCGGCCGAATCAATGTGCCGCCAGGACTTTTTGGGCTTCCGCCAAGTGTTCAGAGGGTACCCGCACTTCGGCAAACCCGGTCTTAAACGCATCATCGCGCTTGTCTACCATAATGGATGGAATCCCGTATTCGCGCAACTTCTGTTTGATGATTTCAGCCTGATATTCTTCGTCACAATCGATGACTTTAACCCAATGTTCTTGCATATAACTTATTTTAATGACTGGAAAATACACGGTCAAGGTAACTAATAAAGCCATGCAGGTCAAGGGGAGTGATGATTCAAGTTAGATCATGCCATTTCTAGGAGAAAAAATTCACCCAATTGAAACGGAGCCATCTCGGGATAGCGATGGTGGCAGAAACAGAGTCATCAATTATTGATATTTTCTTAATTTTTCATTTTAATAAAAGTGGTAGATGGCCGGCTAATTTCAGCGCAGGAAAAACTGCTAATAATTGCCTTGTATATGAATTAACCGGCCAACTGGTCAGGTTTAATTATCTGCTTGAATTGGTAATAAAATAAAATTGACCGCGATAATGCCATAAGGTATTGACTCCTTCTTAAACTATTAATTTAGTATAAATAATTTGCACCTGGTCATTCGCTCATTGGCTTATTCCCTTGCAGAATATAAAGAAATAGAAATGACATGTTCAGTCTGCAGAATTCTTTTATTTCGCTCGTTCGGTTAGTGGTTAACATAAAAGCTGTCACTATCGTCGCAAATTATTAATTATTAGTTTTTACAGTTTCTACCAATAATAATTGTTTTGCCAAGTTTATTGCTTTCCCTAGAGAGCCAAACAAGTTTGGCTGCCCGATCTATTTCATGCAAACTTGTTTATATCTGCAGGGTTATAATTTTTTATCCTTTTCCGGTTCTATGCGTGGTTGTTTGTTTAGCCGGTCCTGGTATTTGGATTGCCATTTTTCCGGTAACTCTTGCCCATTAATTTTTACTTTATTTCCGTCGAGTTGAATGTTTAGGTCATCACCATCTTTCCACAAACCATCTTTTTTAAATTCAATTTTTAATTCTTTAATAAATTGGTCCATCCGGCGTTGTTGCTCCTGCAGGTGTTGTTCTTGTATGGCCATGGCTTCAGCCAATCGCTGCATCTCAGCTTCCTGTTTTTGCATCACTTCATCCTGTTGTTGCATTTGTTTTTCCTGCAATTTCATTGATTTTTCCAACTGCATCTCCAGTTCGAACTCAAGTCGTTGGTGTTGTTCTGCCAGGTGTTTTTGTGTCTGTTCCAGGTGTATCTCCAACTCCTCTGCGGCCCGTTGCATGGCGGCATTTTTTTCATGGAGGTCATTCGTCCAGTTCCAGTCAAAATCCAGGGCACGTGGGGCTGGAGCGAGCGGTGCCGGTGGCGCGGGTAACGCACGAGATGGGGCAGGAGGGGCCATAGGGGGGCTGGGAGGATAAGGTCGGTCCATGAATGGCGGAGGAGTAGGCGCAGCCGGCGGGGCTGGTGGGGCCGGAGGCGCGGGAGGGTCGATGAGATCACGGTATTTATGGTATTCGGCAGGAGGTATAGCCTTTCCATTCACCGTTAGCTTGGTTATTTTGCCGTTCTCTATGGTTAGACTGTAGTTTTTCGGTTTGGTAGGCACAGTATCGGTAAGGATAGGCGCAACAGGATGAGGTTCGGAGAATGATTTTTCCAGTTGTTTTTTAGGTCGTTGCGTCGTTAAGTCGTTTTCTTTACCCGCTTGATAATTGAGCAAAAACAAACTAGACAGTACAAAGCCTACGGCCAATAGCATGGACCACAGATGAGTTTTCATATTTGAATTATTTTTCAGGTTTAGTAAATGCTGGACACGATGCGTTAGTGAGCCCTCTTTACCGGCAAAAGTGATGGACAAGGCCGTAACAGGAGTACGCAGTTCTGATAATTTGATCAGCGTTTTTATATAGTCCACCGTGCTGGTTGATCTGCCAGCTACGACCTCTTCGTCACAGGCGCATTCACGTTGCACATACGCCTCGGTGACCATACGCTGCAAGAGAGGGTGAAAATAGTAGACGGTGGAGATCAGCTGCACGATAACGTCTGAGAGATGGTCCCGGTGTAGATAATGTGTCAACTCGTGAGCCAAGATAAATTCAACTTCGCGAATAGACAGATGATTAACTACAGCCACGGGAAAAAGGATAACCGGTTTTATCACCCCATATAAACAAGGGGTAGTCACTTCGGTGTGAAGAAAGACTGGCAGTTGTGTAGGTTTATTCCAGCCCATGGTCAGCTCTGCCAGGTACTCCTGCCATTCGGAAGGTGCCGGGAGCAGTGTTGCCGGCCGCAAAAGATAATAGCCATAAAACCGCCGTAATAAAAAATACACCAGGCCTGTCATCCAAAGCAGGCTAATAATGATGGACCAATTCCAGACGGTGTGGTTAGAGCTCGGAAGAAGTCCACTCATTTCAGAAAGGATAGCTTGAGCCCCAATCGTTGGGGTGGAATAACCCGGGTCGGTGGTCTGACTAAGATAATGTATAAACGTGAGCCCGGACCACAGCAGCTGAAACGCCATTAATCCAACCAGGCCTAAATATTTTTGGCGTGCCTTAAAACGGCTCATGGTGAGGCTCCGGCTCAGGACATAAAGTAAACTGCCCTGCCAGAGCGCATGGATCAACATCCAACCAAAAGCGATGAACATAGAAGTCAGAGGCATAGGTCAGGATTGGGGAGGGTTTTCCAATTGATTAATCAGGGCTTTAATTCGGTCTAACTCGTCCTTACTCAGGTTCTCGTGACCCAAGGCTTCGAGGACTAATGATCCGGTTGACCCCTGAAACGTGGCTTCGATAAAACGGGTGAGTAAAGTTTTTTTCACCGCCTGTTCCTCGACCGCCGCACGGTAGATGTGGGAACGTTGATCATCGTCACGCTGGACCAACCTCTTTTCGTGCATAATCTGCATGAGCTTCAAAGTTGTAGTATAGCCAATACCTTTAGAGGTATGGATACGCTCATGGACTTGTCTTACAGTTTGCGGGCCGTAATGCCAGAGGACCTGCAGGATTTCGAGTTCAGCGTCGGTGGTTTTCATAAATAATACGATTTTCTTCGTAGTACAAAGAAAATGTTTTTCTCTTCTTTTGTCAAGAGATAGTACGAAATATTTCGTAAATACTTATGAGGCCTTATTAGAGTTGGAACTCAACTGATCCATATCTTCAATTGAGTGCATGAGGTGCATGTTTTTCGCTAACCGAAGTTGCGAATGATTTTGATGGGCCATGACCAGCCAAATGGGCGTATTGGGAAACGTAGAGTAGAGTTGATCGATGTAGTCCTGAAGGGACTGGGTTTGACGTTTAGCGACCAGAAAAGTGATTAATCCGCTAACCGGGTGATAGTGGTGGGTTTTTTGCACACTGGCTAAAGGCGTATTCGCGCCTAAATAAATAGTGCTGAGCTGTTTCGCCCGCAGCATGTAGTTACACACGAGTAAACCTAGTTCATGATACTCCCCTTCAGGTAAAAATAATAAGTACGGTGGCTTAGATTGGTTGACTGGTACCGGCAACGCATCAAATGCTGTTAATATTTTCTGGCGGATGATGTTGCTGCCAAAATGCTCCTGTGAAGGGCATAACTCTTCGGTCATCCACATTAAACCAACCCTTTTTAAAAAAGGGTAGATCACTTGTTTAATCAATTCAGTAAATCCAAGTAAGGCCAGACATTGATCGATAATGGTTACAAACCTGGCTTCATCAAAACCCAGAATAGCGGTAACCAAACCGTTTATTTTACTTTCATACTCGGTATTTACTTCATCCAGCTGGCAACGCTCGGAAATTTTATTTAACTCCGGCTCTGATAGCTTACAGATGCGGCTTATTTTCCAACCCTGATGCAAAAGAGTAGCTACGTTGAGAATTTTGATCAACTCATCATTGGTATAGAACCGGATGTTGCTCTCGGTACGATTGGGTTGAAAGAGGTGGTACCGTTTCTCCCAAATGCGGATAGTATGGGCCTTAATGCCTGAATACGTTTCTAAATCTCTGATGCTGTAGTTATCCAACGGTGGTAAAAATTCAATTCGGTATGTCTATAAACAATACTGTTGAAGAATGGTTTGCGCAACCTTAAACAGAAGTAATTTTTGACACAAAAAAGCCCGATAAAATACCGGGCTAAAAATTTTTGCGCCTCCACTAGGGCTCGAACCTAGGACCTACGGATTAACAGTCCGCCGCTCTAACCAGCTGAGCTACGGAGGCCTTAGCTAAAAAGCGGAGGCAAAATTACATCATTTCATTTAATATTTCAAGATGAACACTGTAAAAAATTATTCTTCAAAATCAAGTTCACCACCAGGTTTCAGCAGGAGTTCTGGTTGAGGTGCCACGACCAAGACTATTTCTCCTTTTACTGATGCTCTTTGCCGGTAAATATTAAGCAGCTCTGCAGCTGTACCACGGGTCACTTCTTCATGCACTTTACTTAGCTCGCGGACCACCGCCGCCTGGCGTCCGGGCATCCATGCATTTAGTTGTTCTATTGTTTTTAGCAGCCGGTGGGGCGATTCATATAAAACAAAAGTAAAGGGGTAATCGGCTAAAAACTTCCAACGGGTCTGACGGCCCTTTTTTGGTGGCAAAAAACCTTCAAAATGAAAACGGTTGCAAGGAAAGCCGGAGGTCACTACAGCTGGGATAAGCGCAGTAGGTCCTGGGAGTACTTGCACGGGGAGGTTTTCTTCTCTGCACCGGCGTACCAGTAAGAATCCGGGATCACTGATGCCCGGCGTACCGGCGTCCGTCACCATGGCTATATGGCGGCCGGATCTGAGTTGGGAGATAACGTCTTCCAGTTTTTGGTGTTCATTGTGTTGGTGGAATGATTCCAAGGGTGTGTGTATCTGATAATGCAGACACAAATTACGCGTATGACGGGTGTCCTCGGCAAATATAACGTCAGCGCCTTTTAAGATTTCCAAGGCCCGCAGGGTGATATCCTGCAAATGGCCTATCGGTGTAGGAACCAACGATAACATTTGCTTCAGGAAGAGAACGGCGCAATGGTGAAATCGTAGGATTCAACGATGAGGTTAACCAAAACCTTTTTGCAGGCTTGCTCCACTTTCACCTTTGCCTCACTTTCGTTATCAGCCTCTACCACCATTTGAATGTGTTTGCCCACCCGGACGTTAGATACGCCTTCTATATGTATTTTCGGTAAATTTTTTTCTACAGTCTTCCCTTGGGGATCCAGTAACTCTTTCAAAGGCATCACATTGATATGCACACTAAATTTCATGATGGCTTGAATTTTTGATGAAATAATCTGCGCAGCAAAGAAAGCAAAATATACCCAACAATAGACAGTGAGAAAGCCCATTCCCGCAAGAAAATAGCCAAAAGGAGTGTGCCGGTCACTAAAGCAATCAGCCAGTTTTGTGCATCCCTACTCTTCAGGCTAAACATACGCCAGGGCATATTCATGAGAATAATGACCGCGGCGGTCACCAATAACAAAGCACCTGAGGTAAAATAGGGTTGAAATTCCGGACGACGGTGGAACACCAGCGCTAAACCACCGACCAACAGTGTTGCCGAAGGAGTAGCTAATCCCACAAAATCCTGATGATCATAGGTGGTAATATTAAAACGCGCCAATCGCCATGCGCTACCTAAAGGTATTAAAAATCCGAGGTAAGGCACCCAGGAGGGTTCCGCTACACTGATGGATAACATACGAACCATCATCGCTCCCGGGACTACTCCAAAAGTGACTACATCCGCTAATGAATCCAGCTGAACACCCAAAGGGCCAGCCACATTTAACCAACGGGCTAAAAGGCCATCAAGAACATCACAAACCAAGGCAACTAACACCAGCCAAAATGCCAGAGACAAATCTCCTGCAAAGCTGAAAAATAAAGCAATACAGCCCAAAAACAGATTGGTCAGGGTGAATACGTTAGGTATATGTCTTTTCAAAAAATGTCGAATTTAATGGTCAAAGATGGTTATTTTTGGGGTTTCATAAATGGTTTTCCCTCCATTAATGATAGTTGGCAATATATTCGCAGACATTATTATCTAAAATTAACTAAACATTAAATGGCTGTCGACTTGTTGTGTTGCACTTATCATTTCGTCCAAACGTTACAGAATTTACGCTTAGTGACTAAAGCATGAAAAGGATTTTAGCTGTTCTGATCATAATTATTCCGGTATTCCTTTGGGCTCAGCCGGGTAACGACGAATGCACGCGAGCCATAGCTATCAAAGATCCCAAAGCATATTGTTCGAAAAACGGAGAATTTAATAATACAAATGCCACGTCGTCCAGCCGGCAAACCGATTTGTGTTTTGACAATGTCGGTCGGGATGTCTGGTTTAGCTTTGTAGCAGTGGCTACAGATGTAAATATTTCCGTAGTTGGAGCAACCCAATTCGGTCCGGGGGGCACCTTAAGAAATCCACAGGTCGCTCTATACTTTGGCGCCTGCAATGCCACCACCACCAGTGAAATCCAGTGTGAATCCGATGCCGTTAATATGCACATCGTAGAAATGTATGAAGGAGGGCTCATCATCGGACAGACTTACTACATCCGTATCAGTGGAAGAAACAACGCCGCCGGAACCTTTAAGCTGTGTATCAATAATTATTTTGCCCCCGCCTCCCCCAGTTCGGATTGTCCGCGAGGCGCTGTGCTGTGCGACAAATCGCCTTTTTCCAATCCTCAGGTCAGTGGTGCCGGCAACAACATTACTGAACTGGACGATGCCACTTGTTTTCAGGGGGGATTACAAGGGAATAACTTTGAATCCAACTCTACCTGGTATAAATGGATTTGTGCTAAAGCGGGAAAATTAACCTTTATCCTTACACCTTCCGATCTTAGTGATGACTGGGATTTCGTTTTATACGAATTACCCAATGGTGTTAACAATTGTACGGGGAAAAAAGTACTCCGCTGTATGGCGGCAGGAGAAGACCGCCGGCGTTTCCCTTCTGTATGTTTAGGCTTAACCGGATTGCGGGATGGCGAGACGGACATCTCTGAACCGCCAGGTTGTCAGCAAAGACAATCCAATTGGTTATCACCGGTAATTCTGGAAGAAGGTAAGGCTTATGCTTTGGCCTTAAATAATTATACGCAACAAGGCAATGGTTTTTCCATTCAGTGGGGTGGTGATGCTGAATTTCTAGGGCCAAAAGTAGACTTTTTGGCTACCCCGGAAAGCGGTTTGAAATGTGAACAAGAATTCACCTTGACTGACCGGTCCACGTTTTCCTTAGGGACCATCACTGAACGTACCTGGTACCTGGGAGAAGGAGCTGTTCCGGCTACCTCTACCGGCCCAGGTCCCATTAATATAAACTATAATTCCTTTGGTCCCAAGGTAGTGACCTTACAGATCAAGACCGACCGAGGATGTGTGGTATCAGATACAGCCACTATTATGGTAGAACCGTGTTGTGAAGATCTGCCCGACCTTGGGTTAAGTGATGAGGTTAGCAACCTGGTTTGCAGTGGTCAGACGAATGGTGTCATTACGCTCACCGGTACCGGAGGAACTCCCTGGTATAAATATGCCCTGGAAGATGGTGAGTTCGACTTTAATAATGTTTTTGACAGTTTAGCCTCCGGAGATTATACCGCCAAGGTGCTGGATGCCCATGGGTGTATTCACACCCGTACTGTTACCATTGCCGAACCTGAGCCTCTGATCGTAGATGCCGGGCCAGATCAAGAAGTAAAACTGGGTTACACCGCTGACTTTACCGGTCGTTACACCCCGCTATTTCCAGCGCAGATTTCCTGGATGAGTGCAAATGGCGACTCCATTCGTTGCCTGGACCCTGCATGTCTGACTATCCGGGTTTTACCACCTGGGACTACGGCCTATTATCTCACCGTGAAAGATGCCAGCGGATGTATGACTACCGATACGGTGTTGGCCCTGGTAGAGTTAATCCGCGAAGTCTATTTTCCCAATGTTTTCTCGCCAAATCAGGATGGAATTAATGATGCCTTTGTCGGCCATTATGGGCCAGCAGCCCAAGGCATCGACGTCTTACGGGTATTCGACCGCTGGGGAGGACTGGTTTATGAGGTGAAAGAACTGACTAGTGGCGATGCATTTCGCAGCTGGGATGGCACCATTAATGGCCAGGATGCACCCCCTGGAGTGTACGCTTTCCTGGCCCTGGTACGCTTTGTGGATAATATGGTCATCCCTTATTCCGGAACCATAACCCTTGTCCGATGAGATTATTTTTTCTCCCTGCATTATTTTTGGTGGTCTGGTTTGTCGGTTGTCGTGACGAAGAGACCAATTGGGATCCTGAAACATTAAAACTATTATCCAGTCAGACGGAAATTTTGGATTCGGTTGTCATTCAATATAGCGACATGGGTATAAAACGCATGGTTATCACCGCTCCGGTAATGTACCGCGTGCCGTACCGGAATCAACGAGCCTACCAGCAGATTTTTCCACAATCGTTGCATGTAGATTTTTATAATGCCAACGGCGAAAAAGCCGGAAGTCTGGACGCCGGCTATGGTGAACGTTCCGAAAGTGAGAAAACGATTTTAGTCCGGGACAAAGTGGTGGTGGTGATGGAAAATGGAGACCGGCTCGAATCACCTGAGATGATGTGGACAGAGAACACCCATAAAATTACGTCCGATAAGCCCTATAAGTACACTCGCCCGAATGGGGACTTTAGCACCGGATTCGGTTTTGAGGCCAATGAAACGTTTACCGAAATCAAGTCCAGGAGCATATATAACCGCTCTAATGTTTCCTCGTTGCAAGGAAAAAAAGATTCTATTCCTTAATATTAAACAGCTTAAAGTACCTTAAGCTTACAGTTGGAGAGGTGGCTGCGATGCCAATAAATACTCTCTGCAACGTCGACATTTTTTATGCCTCAAAAAATACAAAATTAAAAGACGTGTTCATAGAGACAATTTGTCGACCGTGTTAAATGTAAAACGGAAAAGGAACCTGATGATTACCAGTTTCCTTTTCCGTTAAAAAAATGGGCAATAATTAAATTTAA
>JAYRWN010000100.1:0-4930 GCA_041917975.1 Saprospiraceae bacterium
CCCACTGGAAGTTCATGACTTAGTCCATGGTAAACATCCAAATCCTGCTTTTTTGCTTCCCTGGTGATGCGGACCCGTCGCCAATATGCAGGAACCGTTTGATCCTGCCATGTATGAGGGGTGATCAATTGAAAGCGGTCATGTTCAGGAAATAAGTCGGTAACTTGAGGTGAAAACAAAACATAGTGGTGTTGCGGAAAATCTTCCACCAGGGCTCTCAGCAAAGAACGACTGTAATTGCCCAGCCCGGACAGGTTCATAAAAGCACGCTTGGCGTCAAAGCCTATCTTTAACATCCTGTAATATTAAGTAAAGCTAGCAAAATGCCAATACCAGGACTTGGTATTGGTATGACAAAAGGATGGAATACCTCCACATGGATTTCTTTTAGAATTATATAATTTTCTTTTATTTTTATATGTTTTCAGGGGTTTCATAATGCCATTAAAAGGGTAGGCCTTCCTGATGAAGCGACCGTCACAGGCTCCCAGCAAGATATTATTAATCAATATGGGCTTTCAGCGACTGCGTTTAGTGCCCTGACTTTGTCAATTGTTGATTAAATTCACTCAAGATGTGTGCAATGCTTAATACTAATTTAATCTCCTGGCAGAGCATAGGAAAATCTGCCGGGCTGATATTGGCCTTTTTACTGGCTTTTTCTTCCTTGGCCCAAAAACCACGGGTGTTTGTGCTCACCGACATCGAAAATGAGCCGGATGATGCCATGTCCTATGTGCGGTTTTTGACCTACGCCAACCATTTTGACATTGAAGGAATCGTGGCCACCACCTCCTGCTGGCAACGGACCAAAACTGCGGAATGGCGCCTACATGAGATTACCGATGCCTACGCCAAGGTGCGGGATAATCTGGAAAAACATGAGCCGGGATTTCCCACTGCGGCCTCCCTGCACAGCATGATAAAAAAGGGTTTGCCGGTGTTTGGGAAAGAGGGCTTGGGGGAAGGTAAAGACTCTGAAGGCTCAGAATGGTTAGTCCGGGCGATTCAAAAAAACGATCCCCGGCCGTTGTATATTCAGGCTTGGGGCGGCACTAACGTCCTGGCGCAAGCCCTGTGGAAGCTGACCAAAATCAGTACCCAGGCTGCCGTCGAGGCCATCGTCAGAAAGCTAAGAGTATACACGATCTCGGATCAGGATAATACTGGACCTTGGATAAGAGAACACTTTCCATCCTTGTCTTACATTGTTAGCCCTGGTTATCAGGAAAACGGTGGTGGCCAATACCATTACGCCACCTGGTCCGGCATCTCCGGCGATATTTTTCATGGCCGTTTTTTAGGGGCTGATACCAGTATCGTCCGTAATGAATATCTGGATGTGCATGTGCGTAAAAATCATGGTCCTCTCGGGGAGAAATATCCGCGCATCGATTATCTTATGGAAGGTGACACGCCATCGTTCCTCGGCTTAATCCAAAACGGTTTGAATGACCCGGAACACCCTGACTATGGAGGCTGGGGAGGCCGTTATGAATTATGTATCCCGCCATTTAAAAAATACATGTATGCCCCGGAAACACGGCCCATCTGGACGGACACTCAGGATGAAGTTTATAGCGATATCACCAAATCCTATCACACCAGCAATCACGCCACCATCTGGCGGTGGCGAACGGCCTTTCAGCACGATTTTTTTGCCCGCATGGACTGGTGTACTGCCAGCTATGAGGAAGCAAACCACCCGCCTCAAGTCAGGTTAGATCATAATAACCTCCTCACCGCCAAGGCAGGATCAGAGATTCGCTTATCCGGCCTGGCTACGGATCCTGATCAAGATCTAGTATCTTACCACTGGTTTTTTTATCCCGAAGTGGGGACACTGAATGCCAGTGAGTTTAGATTAAAAAATGCGCATCAACCTACCATAACTTTTATTGCCCCGGAAGTCAAGGAAGTTAAATCTATGCATTTTATTTTGGAGGTCACTGATGACGGCACCCCAGCGCTGACGCGTTATCAGCGGGTCATCGTCAATATCCAACCATGAACAGATAATTTTATTCGTCCATATCATTGTTCTTTTGGTGGCGGCCTGCCATGATAAGCAGGATTAACCACCCCATATAGCGGTGGTGATTTCCACATTAAATAATCCCTGGTTTGTTGTTTATCGGTGTTTTGTGGCAACGATAATTGTGTTGAATTACCGGAGCGAAACCGGTTTATTCCTCACATGGGCTTTTGACGACCATTAGTTGGAGCACGCAGGATCGAGTCGACCTTGCGCTGATAGGTGCTATCTTGGCTTGTGGGTCTACCCAGGAGTGGCTCAAAAACGAATTAGGGTTATTTGGAAAGTTATCGCACATGGCGGGTGCATATTCGCGGGATATTCTTTGCAGTGTTAAATCTACTCAAGTGTACAAGTGGTCATTTAAATGCCCTCTACCCGAGCATTTTCATAACACAAAACGTCATCAGCCCAGTGCCGATAGCCAGTGCATCTTCATCCAGATTAAATGTTGCGGTATGCAAGGCCGAGGTGACGCCTTTGGCGGCATTGCCTGAGCCCAGCAAATAAAATAAGCCTGGTTTTTGTTGAGTGTAATATGCAAAATCCTCTGCAGCCATCCAGGGGTCGGTGATCAGAACCTGTTCTGCCCCTAGATAAGTTTGAGCGTATCCTTTGATTTGGTCATAGACATTTTGGTCATTGATGATGGAGGGATAACCACGCCGTATGTCCACGGTACAACTTCCTCCCATGCCCAGGGCCAGTTGCTCCGCCAGGGTGCGTATTTGCTCATGAGCCCGCTTGCGCCAACTTTCATCCAGGGTGCGAAAGGTGCCTTCCAGGCGCACCTCATCCGGGATGACATTAATGGCTCCTTCCGCCACGCACCGGCCGAAAGATAACACAGAAGGGGTGGCCGGATTAGCCTGACGGCTGACAATTTGTTGCAAGGCGACAAGGAGGTGAGCAGCGATGAGCAGTGGGTCAATGACCGTATGCGGCTGGGCCGCGTGCCCTCCCTTACCCCGCACCGTGATTACCACTTCATCCGCTGACGCTGTGAAAAGACCAGGACGCATAGCTACCTGCCCTACCGCCAGCGACGGCATCACATGTTGACCCAAAACCAGTTCTAAATGAGGATCGGCCAGGACACCATCAGCAATCATTTCCAAAGCGCCACCCGGTATTTTTTCTTCAGCCGGTTGAAAAATACAGTGGACGGTCCCTGAATAAACGTCATGCAGCTCTGTTAATAAAGAAATTACCCCCAGTAACATGGCGGTATGACCATCGTGTCCACAGGCATGCATCACTCCGGGACGGGTGGATGCATAGTCCAGCTGATTTTTTTCGAGGATGGGCAGAGCATCAATGTCTGCACGTAACAATATGCTTCGGGCTGCCGGTGTGTGCCCCGGCAGGGTGGCCAGAATGCCGTTTTGTCCACAGGACCGCCAGGTTATCTGTTTCTGCGTGAGGTAGTTTTTAAGGTATTGGGCCGTTTCCTGTTCGTGAAAGGATAATTCCGGATGTGCATGCAGATAACGCCGGCAGCGGATGAGTTCGGGCAATAATTTTTGAGCCTTGGTTTTTATGGTTGCGATAAGATCTGCCATCGTTTATTTTTATGTTGCAAATTAAAATGCAGAAATCAATTGCCTCCGGTTAATATTGGATAAAAAATTAGAGGATCATCTTTATCATGTCCTGCCTGCCTGTGTACCACTTATCCATTTCTATGATGAACAATTAGAAAGCCCAAGGCTAAACCAGATATTACCACTCATACGATTACTCAATTTTGGCCTATCAATGAGAATATTCCTACCTCCGGATAATAAATACCTTGAAGCCTGGTTTTTAATGCCTGATGTCAGATTACCTGCGTCGCCTGCGCCACAAAGTCGGGCATGAACTATTGGTAATACTGGCCGTGACGGTACTCGTCTTTGATGAACAAAAGAGGTTGTTGCAGGCCCGCCATCATAACTTTGGAACGTGGGTTGCTCCCGGTGGCATGATTGAACCCGGCGAAACACCTGAACAGGCTGTGTTCAGGGATGCTAAGGAAGAGATCGGCTGTGAGGTGACCATAAAACAACTGGTGGGTGTTTTTGGTGGCCCTGAATTTATGGTTAATTATGAAAAATGGTGACCAGGTCAATTATGTCATGGCGGTTTATCAAGTCGCGATTGTCGCCGGTACCCTTAAACCCGATGGAGACCAGATTTTAGAATTAGGTTATTTTCTTTTCAGGAAACAAAACGATTATTTACGGACGTTGGTTGCCGGTAGTTTTATATCACGTATTTCCATCTGAATTAAATTCTAAGATTTCAGTCCCAAGCGCCGGCTTAATGTTCCTCCCGGCACAGCCCCACGATCTTATGAAAGACATCGTGCAGGGCGGTAAGACTATTGGTGATGGCCGCATCCGTAGCGGTAGGCGATTTAATCAGTTTATGCAGGGATTTACTGCCTTTTACCAACTCTTTTACCGCCATCTTGATGGGCTTGGTATTTAATGCAGCCGGGGCTGTGGATTTGGACAGAACCATGGCTTTATCATACATTTCCAGCGAACGGGCTTTTATGGGAGCCAGATTCCCCTCTTCAGCCGGGTGAAACGTCTGTGACATTACCCCGTGGAAATCTTTCAGGGCCGGCCAGGTGTCAAAAACGGATTGTGCTTCCAGGGTTGAACCGATCAACCAAAAACCAAGGCTTAAGCTTATTATCCCAAATACTTTCATAACAGTTCTAATTACTAAATTTGATAATGTATATTTCGGGACAAAGGTTTTACATTACTGGTAATATATGTGTAACTATGATCAGGAAAACAGGATGATTTAGATCAATAACCGATTATTTTTTGGAATCATTTGATGTTGAACTTTAAAAACGAGTGCACAATTGTACTATCTTTCTCCCCCTATCAATAATAG
>JAYRWN010000101.1:0-4276 GCA_041917975.1 Saprospiraceae bacterium
TATCATCTGGGAGGGAATACTAATGAGGCAGAAATTGCGCGCGTGCTCAACGATCTGCGCTACATCTATACGGCCTTTTTAGTACGTAATGCTGAATTACAAAGCATGGTACTCGAAGCTTCACGACCGGCTTTACCGGCTACGCTGAAATCTTATTATGAAGAGTACAAAGAAAACCACACCATCCCGGATTACAAGACTTTCTTTACCCGTTACATTCACCATCTGGAAAACGACTTGGTTAAACTGATGGAAGGTAAGGACTATGCCATCACTCAGGGTGAATTAGCCAAAGCTAATGCCATGATTAAAAACAAATTGAATAATCTGATGGAATTAAGCTTTAAAGGCACACCATTTCTGATGAATTCGTTCGCGGATGAGGTAGCTCGTGAATTGGCCGGTCTGCGTAAAAAAGTACGGGACATGGAAAATAAACTTGAGGTAAAAACATCCGCTGAGCCAAAAGCGGTCACCGTCAAACCGGTTATCGTAGCTAACAAAAAAGTAGCAGCACCAACCAAAAAGTAATCTGTTCTTAACGTTTCTAAAAACTGTAATCCATGCAAGATCAAATTCTTGAACAAGTCAATACCGCCCGGGAGGCCTTGAAACATTTGTCAGAAATACAGGATGTGGATATCGCCACTGCTCCCAGGGATGTGGTGTGGGAAGATGGTAAAGTAAAGCTATTTCATTTCACCTCCGACAAACCGCCAAAAGCTAAAACTCCAGTCCTGGTAGTATATGCCCTGGTCAATCGCTGGGAAATGATGGACCTGCAACCGGACTTAAGCTTTATCCGCAAATTAGTAGAAGAAGGCTTGGATGTGTACATTATCGACTGGGGTTATGCGTCGCGCCTGGACCGTTATAAAACCCTGGAAGACTATATTCTGGGTCATGTAAATGATTGTGTAGACTTTGTGCGCGAGGCGCACGGGGTGGAAAAAATAAACATGCTCGGCGTATGCCAGGGTGGAACCTTCAGTCTCATCTACTCCGCTTTGTACCCAGACAAAATTAAAAACCTGGTGACCACAGTTACGCCGGTAGATTTTACTGCTGATAAAGGGTTATTATTCAACTGGGCCAGTGAAATGGATGTAGATAAGCTGGTGGAGGGTTATGACGGCATCATCCCAGGGGATTTTCTTAATGTGGGATTTGATTTGCTCAAACCGTTAAGCAAAACCCGCAAGTACCTAAACCTGCCAAAGGTAGCCGAAAAAAGAGAGAGCCTGCTCAACTTCCTGCGTATGGAGAAGTGGGTCACAGATAGCCCGGATCAGGCCGGAGAAGCTTACCGTTGTTTTGTGAAAGACTTTTATCAGAAAAACAAACTGATCAAAGGCGAGTATGAATTGGGTGGTCGCAAGGTGGATTTGCGCAAGATTACCATGCCGATGCTCACGGTTTATGCCAAGGATGACCACATTGTACCTCCGTCATCCACCACGCCGGTTCATGATGCCGTTGGCTCGAAGGATAAGGAGCTGATGGAATTCCCGGGAGGACACATCGGCGTGTTCGTCGGTGGCCGCTCACAAAAATTATTAACACCTGCCATCGTGCAGTGGCTGTTAAGTCGGGATGCCTAACGGTATATATTAATACTTATAAGAAGGGCTCGGATAATACCCTGAGGTAAAAGCCAGGCCCTTTCTTATTTTTGCAACTTAGGTCAATTCGTTTATGGCGCACCAATCATCTGCATCATCAGGATGGCTTTATCCCTGGGACTTGCATTTTTCAACACTCTCCGGATCTTTACCACTTGCGTATGTGGAAGAAGGGCTTGCGGAGCCGCCGCTGCTATTTATTCATGGCCTGGCCGGTGATCATCGTCATTGGACTAAAAATATTGAAACGTTAAGCAAATACCGGCGGTGTTTGGCCATTGATCTGCCAGGTCATGGACACTCGGGAAAAGCGGATTACCCGTTTACGTTAAATTTTTTTATACAAGTCATCCGGGCTTTCTTAGAAGAGAAAGGATTAAGCCAAGTCATTCTGGTGGGTCATTCGATGGGGGCCCAAATAGCTACACTATTAGCCCTATGGCATCCTCAATTAATTAAACACCTGGTGTTGATCGCTCCGGCCGGATTAGAAGAATTTAATACCCTGGAAAAATTATGGTTAAAAAATCTATCCTCTCCGACGGCCCTAAAAGCCGGCACTTTGGATCACCTTTTACACAGTTTTGAAACTAATTTTTACCGCTCACGCCCGGAAGCAAAAAAATTTCTAGACCCCTCCCTCCTGGCCGGCAACCAGGAAGAGCTGGAGCGTTACAGTGAACTAATGTCAAAATGTGTATCTGCCATGTTGGACGAAACCGTTTATGATCGCCTGCCAAACTTATCCATGCATGTTTCAATTATTTTTGGAGAGAACGACTTTCTTATTCCAAATAAATTAATTCATCCCACCCATACCACACGCTCTCTTGCGGAAAATGCAGTAAATAAAATACCGGCTGCACGATTATTTATTTTACCTCAAGCCGGGCATTTTGTCAACTGGGAAAAAGCTGAGGAGGTTAATAACATCATCATCGAAGCGTTGTAAATAAGTTATTAATTCTGGTTTATAATTCCTTTCAAGGTCCTTGGATGGTTTATCAGGCCCTTTAGGGCTTCAATATGGGTGGAAAAATGGTTGATAAAAATATTTTGTCCCATACGGGACAAAACAACACCCTCCTTTCATTTTGAATTCATCTGAGAACATCTGGACAATCGGCGGGAAATTTATTTGATAAATATTTTCATGTTAGATCTTCTTCATCCACGGAAATTAATTCAATAAATATTTTCAGAGAAAATCTGCGTCTTTTGGGGCCAAATTACATTTCCAAAAATTGCTAAGGTTGGCCGATTTAAATTAATTGATTATTTAAATAACCCGTTTAATAATTGCAGCATCTGTTCTTTAATCAGCTGTGCTGTGCCGGGTCTGGTGCGGGACACCATAGGTTCATATCCTCCTTCCGCATAAGCGGCATCGGTACAAAGATAACCGCTGTTCCCGTTGCAGTGGGTCATTAATACCGTATGACGAAACGGTGAGGCGCGTTTAATATCCATACCAATTTCCGTCATTAGTTCTCCGGAAATCCCACAGATGACCAAAGGACCCAATTGCAGCACCGACCAACGCAGGGGGACCGGTTCCCCGGGAACAATTTTTTCGCCGGGCAGGCGTGTTGCTGATTTTTGTTTACCCGGAATGTCTTTCATAACTTGCCGGACCTCCAGTTTAAGGGGTTGAACCATAGGGATATCTTTAACCGCACGCAAGACTTCTTCGCTAAGCACCAGCCCCACCGCGTTCATTTCACGAAAATTATTGTGTGGCCCATAAATGGGATTGATGTCCCCTGAGGCTCCGGCAAAAACACCTATAGGAATGCCGATATAGCCGTTCTTCTCCAGATAACGTACCGTAGCGCCAGGCCAATCGCCGGTAACCAAACTATTTTCCTGACCGCCAACCGTAGCATGGCAAGGCCAATTGATCAATAAACCCAGTGGCTTCCCGGCCAGGTTTTCCAGGCGGATGACATCCACCCGATGATCACAAGGACCATCCGGATTGCGTCCCAGCCAAATACCTCCCTCGGCATGCCGGGCTCTGCGGTTGATATTCATCCGGCACAGACCTTCCCCATAACCGATCCGGGCCGGCTCGCGTTTGGTCCAGGCCATCTGAACCGCATCCACCAGGGACTTTTTTAACTGGTCAAGATAAGCAGTCAGATGATCTGTGGCCGTTTCACCATAGGCGCGGGTGGAGGGCCCCCCATGATTATGTGCCGCCACCAACAGGCAATTTTTAGCTGGTATACCGGTTTTAATTTCTATCTGACCCGTTAATTCTTCCACAAATTCAAAGGAAAACCCGATTAAATCCGCCTGAATGATGCAAGCTTGAGTAGCCCCCTGCTCAAAGACGAATGCCCGGGCATAAATCGAATCGTGAACGCCCTGGGAAGGCTGAGCACGGTCCGCATACCCACTCAGCGGTACGGGAAAGGCCGGTGTGATATTCATGTAGGCTGCTCCGGCATAAAAGGACGTTTGCTGACTCCAACCAAACTGAGTCCAGATAAAAAACAGTGAGAATAACAACCTGATCATTTGTGGTTTATTTTATCCATTAAGATACTTAATCTGACCGGGATTTCATTGGCATTATGCCTATTAAATATATTAGGTATCTGGCCCTCCACGCTTATCTTTATCTTGTCTGCAAAATATTCTGTCATGAA
>JAYRWN010000102.1:0-57148 GCA_041917975.1 Saprospiraceae bacterium
AAACCTATTTTAATAACTCCACATATATGTTATCCCTCGCCGGTTCAGCTACTTTATGCAAGGGACTATCGGTGACCGTGCCCAGGTTGATGCCGATAAAGGAATAGAGGTTTTTGGCGGGGTAATAATATAATTCACAGCCGGCGCCGATGCCACCGCCGGTGTGCCCGATAGCCACCTGCCCGTTAATTTCATGGTAGGCCAGACCCAGGCCGTAGTGTGGGGCACCTTTTTTATCCGTGGCCCACACCTGCATGTCCAGCAACGTAACAGTTGAGACCAGTTGCCCTGTCATCAGTCCGCGCAAAAATTTTACTGCATCCACCGGTGTGGTGATGATACCATCATCGCCGATGAGTGAAGCCACATTATTGCGTTGCATTTGGGAGACATTCTCCAGGATGCCGTCGCTGTAACGGTCCCAGTAGGTATTCATGAGTGTGGGGTATTCCGGATAATTTTTTTCATGACGGTAATAGGTATCTGATAAT
Source organism: Saprospiraceae bacterium (assembly GCA_041917975.1). Lineage (GTDB taxonomy): Bacteria > Bacteroidota > Bacteroidia > Chitinophagales > Saprospiraceae > JAYRWN01. The sequence continues at coordinate 492 of JAYRWN010000102.1, forward strand.
CCTAGGGGTGCAAAAATATGCTCACTGATGTAACGGGCGTGGTCACCGGTCAAAGCATCCACCATCAGCGCTAACAGGAGGTAATTCGTATTGCGATAGGAATAATAACTGCCCGGAGGGAAATCCAATGGTTTACCGGCAAGGTAGCCGAGATAGGAATGCGGGTCTAAGATGCGCTCAGGGTGTTGCAGGAGGGAAGCAACCAGGGCAGGCTCAAAATTGTATTCCGGTACACCGGAAGTGTGGTTGAGCAGCATTCGCACCGTTATCGTCTCAGCTGTAGCGATATTTTGGCTATGTGTTTTAGCCAAATAGGTGGTGATGGGTGCGTCGAGCTTTATTATGCCCTGTTCATACAATTGTAGCCCCGCCACCGCCAGGTAAGTTTTAGAAATGGATTGCAGATATTGCAGGTGACAGGCCGACATGGGCGTTTGATCTTCCAGCTTGGCCCAACCGGCAGCGCCAGTCCACCAGCCGTGATCAGGACTGTAGACAGCCATGGCGACTCCCGGAACCCCGGAACTCGTTAGCTCGGTCATGGCCCGGGCCAATGGCTCAGCTTGAGGATAGGGGGCATTTTCAACGAGCAGAGCACAGGGTTGTATGGCCAGGTCTTGCAGGTACGGCGCACAGGCACTCAGGGCAACCGATGTAATAAAGGCGAACACCATTTTCATATAACTAATATTTATCAGGTTTAATATGTTGATAATTAATAATTTAAATAATTTCAGAGGTGTATTTTGGAACCCAATTGAAGCAGGGTTTGGGGCACCAGCGGTACCGAAGTATTGTATTTGGTGACCAGTAATAGCTGATAACTGGCATAAGGGGCCACAAAGGTTTTAGGTGAATAGTCCTGGTAGCCGATGGTGATGCCAAGCGGGATGGTAAACATCCCTTTACCCCGGTGACCCACGCTTTGCCAGCGGCCTTCAACTTGCCGAAAGGAATCCACCGGGCGGCTGGACCATAAATAACCCGCCCCTAGTTTTATTTCCCCATAAACTGGACGTACCAGGTACGGCCGCCAGGCGGACTGGGTAGAGAATAACCAACCCTGGCCAATTTCCTTATTGGGGTACCATACGGCTTGAAACTGTTGCGCCCAGTTATGTTTACCATTAAAACTAATTTCAGTACCCAAGCCCACACCGACGTGGGAAAAATTACTTTTCAGGTCTTTTAAAGGCAGGGACAGGGCGTGAAATTGTAAGGAAAAGATGATGGGAAAATTGCGGTAATCCCCACTTTGGCCACTGAGCCTAAGCTGACTGCAAAGGAGCACCACAAGAATTAAAATGAATGATGTGCAGGTCTTCATATGCATGATTTTTTTGTCCTGCAATACTACGAGCAGCCCGGGTCAGAAAGAGGTTGTCAGCCCAGTCAAAAACCTGAAATGCAGCAAAAATTCCCTTGAACTGTCAGACTTATGGCCGAAACCAGCTTTTAAATGACGCCGCTTTTAACCGGCTCACTGTAATTTCCGGCGGGAAAAAAGCAGCTCCTTTAATCATCACGGCCAGTTTGCCATGGTCTTCCCGTCTATAACCGGTGATCAAATTACGGTGGACAATAAATTGCCGGTTTAAACGGAAAAATGCCTCGGGCGGCAGGTCTTTTTCCACGCGCTCTAAAGAAGGATCCAGAAAATATTTTTTGCCACTAAGTAAGATGGCCGCCACGTATTCGTCATCCATGGTCAATCCGGCCAGATCGTGAAAAGGAATGACCAAATCCGTTTTGCCATGGCGTATTAATAGACCCGCTTGTTTGCTCTTGTAGTTATAGTCCAATTTTTTGGACAAAGATTGCCACTCGCGATAATAATGCAACCCGATGTAAAGGCCGTTAATCACCAAAAACCAAATGCTGATGATCAGCATATCCTGAGTGTAAAAACTCCCGTAAGCGCCTTGGCCTTTCACCAACCAGCTGAGCAGTTCGGTAGTGAGAATAATGATGGACGCTCCGGTCAGCCAGGTGGAAAAAATCTGAATACTAATCCGGCGTAACGTATGGGGTACATAGGGTATTTTAATATCCAGATATAAGATTAATTTTCTCACCATCCACCAGGCCAGAAATCCCTGCAAGGTGTCAATGGTATACGTCAGCAGTAAAAACCCATCCAGCTGGATGTTATCGTACGTCAGGTGGTAGTTGATGCCGCTGATGATAGGTATGAAGATCAGGAACAACTGAATATCAGGATAATACCTGGCGCGGTTTTCTGATGGATCAGCCATGAAGTCAGATTACTGGACACGAAGCTACAAATTTACAGACAGTTTTTACGACCGGCTCAGGTGTTATGGATCAGTTCAACTATTAAATGGTCTGAAAATGTTGAATTAAATAAACTTCGTTTCCATGAATCAAAAAATTGTAATTTCAATAATTATTACACTTTAAAATCTTTGAATTATGAAAAAACAAATTATTGCTACTCTAGTGGCCGGTGTGTTGATTTTTATTTGGCAGTTTTTGTCCTGGTCGTTACTCGGTGTACATGCCAATGAAATGAAATACACTGCTAACCAAGATAGTATCCTGGCTGCTTTGTCCCAAAACATTACTGCTGAAGGCACCTATTTTTTGCCCACCGTGCCTCCCGACGCCAGCATGGATGAAAGTCAAGCCGCCATGGACGCTTCAAAAGGTAAACCTTGGGCCATAGTGTCTTATCACTCGGCCATGAACACTTCCATGGGCATAAATATGTTTCGCGGTCTGCTGATCGATCTGCTGGCTGCCTGGTTGTTAATCTGGTTGTTATTAAAAATACCCAATCTGAATTTGACCACGGCTTTAACTGCGTCGCTGGCCGTGGGTACCATCGCTTACCTGACCATTCCCTACCTGAATAGCATTTGGTTTGAAAACAAAACGATGGGATATCTTATTGACCTGGTAGTCACGTGGGGTGCCGTGGGCCTTTGGCTAGGCTGGTACCTGCCGAGGAAATAGGTGTGCGTGTGGGATAAATTTGCCGGGACTGATTTAGACTTGTATCAGTAAAGATCCGGTTGTTTATCAGGTTATGCGGAAAGGTTGGACCAGGAGGTGCGGGAATATGATTTCTGTCCTCTGCGGTGCCGGCTTTACGGCGTTTTATTGCCAGTTTGAGACTTTCCAAACCTTTCTGCATGGCCCAGTGATGATTTAATGAGAATAAGGGTCGTAGGAGTGGGGTGAAGAATTTTAAAATTGGTTTTTCCGCCCGGATGCACCATACATATTTCACCAGACAAGTGCCCGGTGAATATGGGCTGAAGGTCCAAATGCCTTTACCCACAAAATCCCCAAAAGCCAGCAAACTAAACCCATGAGGGAAATTGGTTTTAGTTACTTGAAATTTCCAACGTAAGGTATAAGGCAGCCAACTATTGGTATAAAATTCTACAATTTTACCAACCCCATCAGGCTGCCTCGGATTAATTATATTCACATCCAGATAAACACTCGGCCACCAGCGTGGCAACTCCTCGGCCTGTTCCAATAAACGGTAAATATCCTCTCGAGTGCCGGGAACCTTCCACAATGTGGTAAATTGATAATTAGCCATATAATCAGCGCTAATAATTAAAATAGTTTTGAGTTAGGTCAAAAACAGGATTAATGAATAGTTTCACCAAGCCCGAAATAATGAAACTTTTCTCCATAAAGATTTTTAAAAACTTTAAACCCCAGGTGTCCGCTACAATGGGCTGGGGCTACCCTATGCACGCCTAAGTTGTCTTTCAATTGTTGCGCAACGATGGAAGTCGTTTTTTCATCAAAAGGAATCAGATGAAATCCGCCGCAAAGCAGGTCAATGTAATCTTGAGTAAATACTTTAACCGCCTGGACAATGCGCTCTACACCACTGTGGGAACATCCGGTAATCACTGTTTGACCCTGACCGGTTTTAATAGTCAAGGACAACTCAGGTAAGTTAGTATTTTTACAATCATCGGCTTCTTGCTGGAACTGACCTTCCACAAAACTTTTTCCCGGATAACAGGAGAAATAGCCCAGATAAGGTGAATTGGTGGGAATAAGATACACACCGGGAAATATTTCTTTGGGCTCGCGAATATATTCCACCTGAGCACCCCAAAACCGCCCAGATTGGTTGATAGTAAATTTTGTTTTTGCTCCATCGAAATAACGCAAATGTTCAGGAAGATCGGCACCTGCCATCGAGTCAGGGCCAGTGGCATCAAAGGGTACCGGCGCTCCCCAAAAAATATCATAGGGCATATAAATCTTCACCCGGGGATGGATTTTAAATAAATAATCAATACCATTCAAATGGTCAAAATGTCCGTGTGAGATAACTACGGCATCCACTGTGCGCAAATCGATGTTTAATTTTTCAGTGTTGGATTTAAAAATATCGGCATTACTGCCGGCATCAAAAAGGATGGTTTTATTTTGCCATTTAATCAAACATGAAAATCCAAAGTCTTTAGTCAAAGGTTTTATTTGACCGAAGGCATCATATAAATTGGTCAACATTGGCATGCCTGGCGATTGTCCGTATGAGATATTTATATATAATATGAAGGAAAATATCGGGAAAAATCTCAAGGGGACATTGAAAAAACTAATCATGATATTAAATTTTGTAATTATATTGTAAAATAAACACATTTGCTTTGTTTATCTTTAAGAATTATCTTTACCAAGCTGTAAATAAAAGTATAAATTTAAAAACAACTCACCTCATTTATTTTTTGTCATGTGAGGTAATTGGGGTATAACAAGGTACTATTAATTATTGAGTTATTTGCTGATAAATACCGAATAAATCGATTTCATTAAACGATTCTACAAATCGCCCGTCTTTTACATTATGTATCACTATACCGCTTAGCGAAATTCTCTTGTTCGTGGCCGGCACACCTAATAAAGCGTCGCGATGAGTTGCCTCCGCGGTAAAGCGAAACGTCACATATTCAGGTTCAGCGATCAGGTGAGTAATTTTAAATTGAATATCGGGAAGGGCCTGGCGATAAACGTTGACATAATATTTGGCCCCGGCAATACCCCAGGGCGTACCAGGAATGGGATTAAAATCATGCCAGTCTTGCGCAAAAACCGAATCGATGATTTCCATATTACGATTATTATTCCAACCCTCGTATATCCAATATTCGGCTAATTTTTTGTTAGCAGCTATTTTCTCTTCAGCAACTTGCATCTGCATATTTTGTACCGTTTCCATACAACCATGTAAATAAAAGGTTATTAATAGATAAATTATCAAAATTGGTTTCATTGCTAAATGTTGATTATGATTTGCTCATGATTCAATGGCTTGATATCCTTAAGTCGACCAAGCCGGATCCAAGAGGTTATTAAAAATAATTAATGTCATTTCGAATGAGTCTACCGATAATTTGATTGGAATTAGTTTCTTCATCATATAATTAATTTTAATAACAGACAATATTTATACGAATGGAGAAATCTATTTTTTTACAGTTAGAGATTACCTGCTACGGTCGGAATAATTAAATGAAATATTCTAAAAATGGCCATATTTTTATAGTCAAGGCAATTACAAATATTAATATTAAATTCATTATTCATTGTTCATTATTCAAAGCGGCATAAGCTTTGCGAATATTCGTTTCCATCTGGGCATGCGGATTAATTCCGGCCATCAATTGACTCTCAGATGATTTATTATCAAATTGTGAATCAAGAGATTTTATTTTACCCTGGCCATCCAAGGTAAATAAGGTATTGAAACCCACGCTAACTTTATTGCCGGTAGGTGGGTTCCCCATCATTGGCCCCGTATTTGTGCCGGTAAATAAACCTTTCACCGCTACCTGGTTGCCTTTAGCAAACCAGGAAATGACCTGATGTTGCGTATCCGGGAAGCCCATTTTAAAGCCCTCTCCGACCCCTTTCCAAGCATTTTGATCAAATGGGATTGGTGAAAAGGCAGCTTTAACAGTTACATCAGCGGCTAATAAGGTGGCTATTCCATCGATATTTCCACCGTCTAGCCAGGTAAAATAATCGGTAATAATTTTGCCTGCCAATTTCTCTTGGGCCGACAGCAAAGAAACGCTAAAGAACCAACCGGAAAAAAGGAAGTATTTTTTTCATGATGAATAATAATTTAATGTTAGTTAATTGGTTTTTGTCAAGGATTTAATCCGGCCCTGCGCAGTTGACCTGAAGTAATCCTTGTTATTTTTTTAATTGGTTTTTTGATGATTGAAGCGGAAGCCAGAACCTTCGCAACAAATCTTACTTATCTACGAGGGGGTGCTGAAATTGGATTTTGAATCCGGAATTTTTTTTTTGGAAATAATTAAATCCACCTAACTTTATCATCAGCATTAGTCGCATGGTGGACCCAATATACCGCGAACAAGATCTGGTCGCCGACTTGAAAAGAGGTCAGCGTCAGGCATTCAGTGAGTTATATGACCGCTATGCACCGAACATGCTGAGTGTATTATTAAAACTAACCCAATCCGAAGCTGATGCAGAAAACTTATTACAGGATACCTTTGTTAAAGTCTGGCGCAACATCCACAGTTATGACGCCAGTAAAGGGCGTCTGTACACCTGGCTAATCACCATTACCCGGCGCATGGCTCTGGATTTTATGCGTTCCAGTTATTTTTCTGAACGTTTACAAAACCAGCCGGTAGATTCCGCCGTATTTATACACAGTCAGGATGAGGCTATGGATCGCCTCAATTTTTTAGGATTAGAAAAACCATTAGCTAATTTGGAACCCAATTTGCGATTAGTTATAGAAATGCAATATTTTGGTGGTTATACCCAGCAGGAAATTGCAGACGAAACCGGCTTGCCTCTGGGCACAGTTAAGACGCGTAACCGCACGGCCCTGTTAACCTTACGCAAACAACTAGAGAATGTTTGACTTAAATACATATCTATCCTCAGGTGTAATTGAAGCCTATTGCCTGGGTAATTTGTCAGCAGAAGAAACCGCTGAGTTGCTGCATTTGGCCCGGCAGAATCCTGAAATAGATGAGGAAATAAATAACACCCTGGCTGCCTTAAAACTTCACACGCTGATCTCTAACCGGACTTCCGCCCTAAAAGAACAGGTTTTGGATTTTTTGCAACCTCATTTAGACTCAGAAGTTATCGACGCGGACCATCTTCCTCTGCTTCATAAATTCAGTTCTTCCGTAGATTGGCATAAAGCGCTTGGTGAGCTGACACCAGACCTGCAAGAAGAAAATTTTGCCATTCATCTGATCAAGGATACCCCGGACGTGCAATTGCATATGGTTTGGTTATTTCACGAGTTGGTTGAGGATGGTCATGATAGGTCTGACTTCCAAGAAAGTTTCCTCATTCTGGATGGAGCTTGTGAATGCAATTTTGGTGGCCGGATCGTACGATTCTCCGCCGGCGATTATTTTGAGGTACCACCTAATACCAGTCATATCATCCGCAACATCACTCCCAATGGGTGCGTACGCGGCCTTGTCCAACGTAAAAAAGTGGCCTGACTAAATAAAATTTCATAAGGATTACTCACGGGCAGCCGCCTCATCGACCATCACCCAGGCGTACAGTAAGGTTTGCACGATACTGGCCGGGATAGCTGTTAATGGCGGTGCTGCAAGGGTTTTACGCATGATGTCCAGTTTTTTAGCACCATTGGCCATCAGGATGGGCAGACGGGCTTCTGCAAAATGCTGTAAGCCGATGGTTAAACCCAAGTCCAGTTCGGTAGCACTGTCGAAGTATTTTTGGCCAACGATGCGCGTCGTTTCAGACAGGCGGGCCACATGAGCTTTGGCGTTGAACGGTGTGCCCGGTTCATTCATAGCGATGTGGCCATTCATGCCAATACCGGCTAATAAGATGTCCAGGCCACCATGTGCATCTAAAAAATTATTTACTTTATTGACCTCTGACAGCAGATCTTGCGCTAAACTGTCAAAAAAGATGATCCTTGCGGACGGGATATTCAGTGGTCCGAAAATTTTTTCATCCAACTGATAACGGCACGAACCCGGATTGGTGGAAGGAATGCCCACCCATTCGTCCATACCTATAAAGGTAACGTGATTAACGTCAATCTTACCGGCCAGGGCATCTTCTCTAAAATTATCCATCACCCCCAGGGGTGTATGTCCGGAAGCCAGGCAAATGATGGCATCAGGCTTTTGGCGGATATACGCATTGATCAGGTCCGAAACAGCACGACATAAAGCCGGGTAGTCCGGATAAATACGGTATATCATTGTAGTTATTTGGTTTAAAGATAATGAAACAGAGGCTAAAGCATAAAAAACAAAAAATGAGTCTAAGTCTTATATCGCTCTGAGGGTCTTTTCCTGTTTTTAATTAGCAAGGCCTGAGCTGAATGGGTGAGAGTTGGAGTGTGTCTGCGTGAGTGCGATCCCATTTGAATTTCCTGCCCAATAGAATTTTATTATAAGTAGACACGATATTTGTTTTGCCAAAAATGGTCAATATTTTATGGATCTCGGATTTATAGTGATCAATTTAACCTTTCAACCTTATCGCCACAAGGTGACATCACCAGTGAACTGCTCCACCTCATCATCGATGAAGCGAATGCGGGCAACCCAAGTGTACACCCCAACTTCCGCCGGTTGCTGCCTGATATTACCGTCCCACCCGGTGTGTGCGGCCGGTGCTTTGGCTTGTTCCGTATAAACTAAATTGCCCCAGCGATCAAATACCTGCAGGGATTCAATGCTCACCACACCTGGTCCACTGTGGATGCGGAATAGCGGATTGGCCTCACCTCCCGGATGAAAGGCATTTGGCATATAGACATACCGTTTTTTGATGACCTGGATGAAGACCGAATCCACAGTTTTGCAACCATCCACCGAAATGGCCTGGACGGTATAATATGTGGAGCGCAATGGCATGACTGTCGGGAAAGGGCAGTCGGTGCAATCCAGGAATTCCACAGGCCTCCATTGATACGTTAATCCATTGAACGGCGTGTAGCGGGGTTCAATAGTAACACTGAGGCCTAAATCCAGCATCAACTGGCCGGCAAAACTAATCTCAGGTATAACAACGGATGGAATGGAGTCGGTCACTAAACTGAGGCAACCATTGATATCCCGCACATAAACCTGGTAAAGGCCGGCCATCAACGTGGAAAATTTTACATCTTTTTGCCATACCTGACCATCCAGGGAGTATTCATAATCCGGAACTCCTCCGGTGGTGCTGTTGACAACCAGGGTTCCCGATTGCACGTCTGAGCAATCCGGTGCTATAGCGGTGATCATAAGATTTAAAGGATCGGGTTCCGTCAAAGGTTGGCTAAAGGAAACTGTGCACCCCAGGGCATCACTGATGGTCACAGAGTAATTCCCTGCGGCTAATCCGGTCAACGCTGCCTCACGGGTGCCATTGGACCACAAGTAGCTGTAGGGCCAGCTACCTCCCCACACCGTGCTTGACAGACTACCGCTACGATTTTGATGACACGATAAACCAAACCCATGATATGCACTGGCCACAACAGCAGCCATCAATACTTCCGGTTCTTCCAACGAGATGATAAGAATCTCCCGATTCCCAAAGCGGTCAAAAATTTCGACAAAATAGGATCCTGCTTTCAGACCGATCAATACTATTTCTTCGTTCAGCGTGCGGATATCCCCCACTCGTATCATGGTGTCAATACCGTCGCTGAGGCGATAAGTGAAGGCTGGTGTTCCCACCTTGACCATGAAGGTGATGGTCCCGTCGCTGCCGCCGTGACAACGCACCGTTGAAGACCGGCCTTCCGCCTGTATATCGCACTCCACCACCAGCAGGTCAACGATCACCACACTGTCGCAACCGGCTGCTGTGGAAAGATGCACCGTATGAAGCCCTGATGTCGTTAGGTTTTGATTACCAATCCGCAAAGTGTCACTGGAGCAAATGTTGATATTCAACCGTTGCTCTTGAGGTCGTTCGATGATTAAATTAATCCGGACAATACTGTCGCATCCATTGGAGAGTGGAATGTGCACTTCATGAAAACCTGTGGCACACAATAAATCCCCCGCGATCGCATAACATTCACCCGGGCATAAGGTGACGTTTAAATCTGTCGGAGGGATGGTTTTTACCACCACAGTAAAACAGGTTTCCGGTGCGGTGTCACACACATTCGCTGCTTGCACACACAATGCATAGATACCAGGTCGTGAAAAAACGTAATCTAAGATGGAATCATTACCACCGACCGGAAGTCCGTTGACCTTCCATCCAAACTCTGTAGCCCCACTGGGCACAATTACATCAAACCTGGCTGGGACATTTGGGCAGGTTACCCGCGGACCCTCCACCAGACCGGAAGAGGCCAAAGGAGGAACTTTGGTGGTACCTTTGGTCACTTTTAATGACCAATCACAATTATCTCCATTATTGCCATCCATGGCGATATAATAATATTGCCCAATAGTTAAAGGACGGTTATTGGTAAACGTCATGGTCGAGCCGGGCCTTACTTCCCCATCACAGTTAAAAACCTGCACAAAAGTGCTGCAATCCCGGCTTTCGTAAATGGTCATTTCCAAACCATCACCCTGAACACAATTGCTGACGGTCAGTTGGATTTGTAAGTCGGTGCTCCCGGCAATAAAGGCGATCCATTGTGAGTTGTGTACCGTTGTCGTGCAAAAACCCCGGGGCAAACTACCCGATACCTTGCTGTCATGACGCCCTTTAAAGCCATCAATATCACAGATAATACAAGCATCTTGACAAAAAGTAGTCATCTTAGGATTTGCACCACAGGGTTTGGGTTGGGCGAGCAGAACAAGAGAGCAAAAGCCCGTAAAAAAACCAATCAACCACCAACGAATCATTCTGTGAAAGTATCTATTCGGTTAAGCATTTTCAAACCATTTTGTACTCGTCACCTATCCGCAAATGTTCGTCTAATAGAATTACCATTTTTCATCCACAGAAGTCCATACTTTAGCTGATCCGCAAACCAAATGTAAATAAATGCTTGCAAGTACAAAAAACCATCTTGATCAGGCCCAAATGTCCCGTCCACAAATAACGACCATGATTATTTGTTTTGTATTGAACATGTTGGATGGGATGGATGTATTGATCATCTCCTATACCGCCCAGCGATTGCCAAAGCCTGATCTATGGGCCCGAAAGCGTTAGGCATTGTGTTCAGTGCAGGTTTGTTAGGCATGACCTTGGGCACTTTATTTTTAGCGCCCTTCGCAGACCGGATAGGACGAAAGCGCATGATCCTGGTGAGTGCTTTGCTCATGGGAATATTTATTTTTTTTACCGTCTGGGCGACATCGATTACCCACCTCATGGTATTGCGCTTTTTAAGTGGCATTGGCATCGGGTGTATGTTGGCCACCACTGCCACTTTAGCTGCAGAATATACGCCTCATCGTTACCGGGATTTTTGGGTTAGTTTGTTATATCAGGTTATCCGGTAGGTGTTGTTTTGACCGGACTTTTAGCCGCTAAAATTATTCCGCTGGAAGGTTGTCCACAAATGTTTATCTACACCGGGATAAGGTCAGTATTGTCATTACCTCTATCCTGGGAATCGATAGATTTTTATTTACGTGTTCAGCCACCACATTACATAACTAGTCAACTTGATTGGCGTCAATGAAAATTATTATATTTCCGAAGAAAAATAAATTAGTTATTCAATTGATTCATTTTTATGCACTGGGGTCGATGGAACTGCAAAGTTATTTGGTTTTATTAGGTAATAATTCCGTCAGGCCAATTAAAATTGTTCAACCCGTTACTGAAAAATTCTGGCGTTAAATGAAGCCATTATTTTTTTAATACATCGGGAAATTGGTCGGGGATGAGGGACCATAGCACCGGCAACAAAAAATAAACTATGGCTGTGAGAATGATAATCGAGGTTAAATTCATCCACACGCCGGTTTTAACCATGTCCTTGATGCGTAAATAACCAGAGCCAAACACCACGGCATTCGGGGGCGTAGCCACCGGCAACATAAATGCGCAAGAAGCCGCCAAAGTAGCTGACACCAGTAGTAAATAAGGATGAACATCAATAGTTTGGGCCATTGGTGCCAGAATGGGTAAGATCATGGCGGTAGTGGCCAGGTTAGAGGTCACTTCGGTCAGAAAATTGATGGCAGTCACGATCAGCAGGACGACGACTAAAATCGGCAACCCCTCTAATAATACCATTTTACTTCCCAACCACGCTGCGAGGCCGGAAGTTTTAAATGCTTCGGCCAAAGCCATGCCACCACCGAACAGCAAAATGATGCCCCAGGGCAACTTTACCGCCTGCTCCCAGTGGATAATTTTTTCTCCTGGTTTTGCAGATGGTATAAGAAATAATACAAAACCACCTACTATAGCGATGATGGTATCATCTAAAGCCGGAATAAACGGGGTCAAAAAGGAACGAAAAATCCACAGCAAAGCGGTACAAATAAAAACGGCGAGGACGATTTTTTCTTCATAACTGATCGAACCCAAGCTCCGGAGCAGACGACCAATTTCCTCACGACCACCGGGAAAAGAATTATGATGGATGGGGAAAGCCACCCGAGTCAAATATACCCAGCATATAAACAATAATAGTATGGTTACCGGCAACCCTACCATCAACCATTGGAGAAAAGAAATCTCTAAACCGTAGGTTTCTTTAATCACTCCGGCTAGTACTAAATTTGGCGGTGTTCCGATCAGGGTGGCCATACCTCCGATGGATGCCGAATAGGCTACCGAGATCATCAGCGCTTTACCGAATAATAGATTTTCATTCTCCTGGGAATCCGGATGATCTTTCAGTTGACTGATAATGGCCATGCCTATGGGCATCATCATCACCGCCGTGGCCGTGTTGGATATCCACATAGAAATAAAAGCGGTGGCAACCATAAACCCTAAAACAATTTTACTCACATTGGACCCGATGAGCCGGATGATAATCAACGCGATACGCCGGTGTAAACCCCAAGTCTCGATAGCGATGGCAATGATAAATCCGCCTAAATATAAAAACACGTATTGATGCCCATAGGCGGCAGTGGTGTCCCCCAGATTTAATGCTCCGGTCAAGGGAAATAGAATAATCGGCAGGAGGCTGGTCACGTTGATGGATACGGCCTCGGTGATCCACCAGATGGCAATCCACAGGGTAGAAGCCAAAACGGCTGTGCCAGCGGAGGATAAATCAGCCGGATGAAAAAAAACCAGGATAAGCAGAAAAACCGCCGGCCCGGCCAGCAAGGCCAGCCTACTTCTCCAAGTACTACTTACAGACATATACGAACTCCTTCAGAACTCTAAATATAAAAAGAGTTCAATAGGGTACTCTATTTTTGCTACGATATCCTACCCGAAAGTTAAGTGACTCTACAGGGTAATAACATCAAGGGGGATATAATACATCTAAAAGATTAGGGAAACAATCCTTCCGACGACCGCTTTGTTTTTTGCTCCATATTCTTATTTTTTACTGGCTTTTAAGTTTAATTGATCTGTCTTTAGGTCTCTTTTGAGTTGAGCATTTTCGGCCATTAACTTTTGTACTTGCTGCGTCAACCACAGAATTTGTTTTTGTTGTTCTTGAATAGCATTAATGGTCATGTAGGTAAATGCGCTGGGGTCTACGGATAAAAATTCTTGTTCGCTACCTTCCCTTAACTTTAATCCATTTTCACTGACCATATAGGGTGCCACGGAAGCCAGATCCTGAGCGATGATACCTACATATTGTTTGGAGGGGTCATATCCGGATTGTTCATTATATCGGTAGGTTACCGCATGTATCTGCATCACTGCGTTCAAGCCGTCAGTGTACGGCTGGATATCCTTTTTTAAACGTCGGTCAGAAAATGTATTCCATAATCCGCCACCAGGCTTGTTGGCGTCTCCATTTACACTCAACGCCGCGCTGGGAGTTTCGGTCTTAATACCCACTCTGCCGTTAGAGGCAAACGGATTGATGATCACATCATTATTCCTGGCCAGAAGATATAACTTGGCATTATAACCTTCCACATCCAGCGCAGCTCCATCCGTTCGTATACGGATGAATTTATTGTTAAAAGGATCACTGACCCGCAATGCATTGCCAAAAACATGCAGTTGATCATTTGCCGCTCCGGTACTTTGCTGACCTATGGCTACATAACTGTTACTGCTATACATACGGATCTGGGCATTCTGGTTATTTAAAAATAAATTACCACCTTGTGCATTAATGTCTAATCCCGCGCCATCTGTCCGAAAATAAATCGATTTGGAGAAATTGGCGTTGCTTAATCCCAGGTTATCGCCTACAACATGAAATTTATAACCAGGCATAAGAGTCCCCACACCTATTTTGCCTTCGATATCATACAGATTCGAGCTGCCCAGAGTATTATTATCCAACCACTTGGGAATAGCCAAACGTGTCCCGTTGCCATTTAGGGTACCTCCGGCACTGCTTATGGTGTATCCGTTAACGACGTTACCGGTAATCTGAATGCCATTCCCGGCGCTCAGACTCGGCCCATCCTGGGCCGGTGTCCATAAAGTACCGCTATAACGCCACACATATCCGGCAGAAGCTCCGTTGCCACTAAAATCTTCTCCTTTAAGGGTCCCGTTCGCGATGTGATTCGTATTAATGCCATTGGTCTTTACTTTCAGTGGTGTGGCAGTAGTACCTTGGCCATCCAGACTTCCATCCGTTTGCACGACTTGAGTACCCCATTGGTCACCCGACCCGCCAGATGGCAATGTCACCGAACCTCCATTATTGCTTAAACTCAAGGTATTGCCACTGAGGGATAGGTTCTGGATTTCATTAACAGGATTATTATCATCATCATCAGGTAAATTTATCGAACCACCGTTATTGGAAAGTGAGAGTACTTTTCCACTCAGAGAAAGTGTTTGTATCTCGTTGGAAGGATTATTGTCGTTATCATCCGGCAGATTCACCGAACCGCCATTATTGGATAATGAAAGCACCTTGCCACTCAATGAGAGCGTTTGTAATTCATCTGTGGTATTTCCATCTCCACTCACCGGCAAATTTACACTTCCGCCATTCGGGATTAGACTTAAGGTCGAACCATTAAAGGAAAGGGTTTGTATTTCATTAGAGGGATTATTGTCGTTATCGCCGGGAAGAGTAATACTGCCGCCATTTTTAGACAGAGTGACCGCGTTGCCAATCAGGGATAACGTTTGCAATTCATTGGTTATATCTTGATCAGCATCACCGGTGTTGGTAATCACGTTGTTGTTACTGATAGCAATTCCAGGACCCGCAGTGTACGGAACTCCTGACGTCCCGGTATTATCATTACCCGGCACCCAGGTGCTGCCATTCCATTTCATCACCTGTCCGGTAGAAACTCCCGAAGTATTCACATCCTGAAGGCTGGCAAAAAATTGGGGCGGCAGACTTTCCACATTTTTAGCTAACAGGGCATAAGGTACGGTAAGGACCGGGGAAGTACCGGATAAGGAATAATTAGCACCCCCGTTCAGGTCCGTTTCGATTTTAAAAAAGTAGGGGCCATTGATCCAATTGATTTGATTGAGGTTACCGCTGACTAGTGTACCCTCTCCAATCACCAGGCTAACCAAGCCGGCGGCATTTGTTACCGGGAAATGACGCTCCACGAAAACTACCTGGCCCGAAATGCTGCCCTGCAGCAGGCTGATTTGAACACCCACCGCCGTGTTACTGACCGCTTTTAGATTCTGATCACGGATGATGGCCTGGTAGGAGAACTTAGCCGGGGATTGGGCAAATAAAAGGATATTCCAAAAAGACAACAAAACTAGAAATAATGACTTTTGCATAACGGTTTCATTTATCAGAAGAAGGAGGAATTATTAATGAGATAACTTAAAGTTTATTCACTTTGTACGTCCTAAAATCTCCAGAAGATGCACTAATCCGAAGGAGGTAAATACCTGGTTCCAGACTCGATAATGTCAATTCTTGATTAGAGGTGATTTTTCCTGCCATTAAGAGTTGTCCCTGCAGGTTATAGAGGGACATCAGGAAACTTTCCTGAGGTCGAGGTTCAAAATAGATGCGCACCGCTTCATAAGCCGGATTAGGAAATACTTTCAGCAGCAATACGTCTAATCCAAAATTCTGGGTAAAGGTTAGTGTTGTTTCTGCGGGTTGCTGTACACCTGGCCAAACATAAAAAGGAGAGGTGAACATGGTAGTAAAAAACAGTTGGCCCACACTATAATCCACGCTGCCCTGGTTATTTGTTACTTGCCTGCCTGTAGTTATCCAGGCAGCCTGCCCTTGCAAAGGCAAGTCTCCAAATCCGGAGATCCAAATAATGAATAAACTAATCAATTGTTTTTCCATGGTGGCCTGAAATATGCTCTAACTTATATGAATTTAACCGGCATCACCTTATGCAAACAGGCAATAGTCGTAATAGATTAGCCAACGTTTATTGAGGAAAAGTAAAAGGTCAATATGCTTATTTCGACCATTTTTTCCCGTTCCCTGTTTCAAACCGACCGTTTACAAATAATAATTATCCTATGGAATTAATATTTTAGATTTATGCGACTTAGGCAATTTTATTGCACAAGCATAATTAAATAGATGGCGAGGTATTTACTGATCCTATTGTGTATATATTTCATCAAACACCCCCGACCATGTGCTCAAATACTTTACCATATTCATGATTTTGAGCAGATCAGTGTAAAAGATGGTTTGACACATAATACGGTCACGGATTTGTATTTTGATTCTCTTGAATATTTATGGATCAGCACGGTATACGGGATAAACCGCTTTGATGGAAGATCGATTGAAGTGTTTACTCATCGCACAAACCCCGACTTGCTACCTGGAAACCATGTGGAAAAATTCGTACCCTTAAGTTCACGTCAACTAGGCATTGCGTCCCGGTCCGGTTTTTCGTTGGTTGATCCGGTCACCCTCCAAGCAAGGCCCTGGATTATTCCCGATACCACCAAATTACAAAAATTAATAAATAGCCCTTACGCGGCCACATGGCTCAACGCAGACCTCCTGGCCATGACCACCAATACCGGATTTTATATCTTAAATCAAGATGGCCACATTTATTTTGAATATACGGATTATACACCATCACAAATAGGGGTAGAACGCATGATTTTTGGACAGGATATCTTCAGGGCGGGGCCGGATGATTGGCTTATTTATGTGCGCAGCGCTGAGTTATATCACTATTCACTTGCCCAAAACCAGTTTACCAAACTTGATCCCCAAAACCCTGGACCGTGGGGCGACTTCTGGATTAAGGACCGCGGGGCGTGGTCCATAAAAAAACAATGGTCACCGTATCAATTCGCCTACATTAATTTTTTAAATGGTGAATTTACCTGGCTGGATACTGAAAAAAAAATTAAGACCATAACCCAGTTACCACCATCCATGATGTCTGAATTTTATTGGGATTCGTACATCTGCCCTTTTTCAGCGACTACCTTTGGCGTAAACCGGTTAAATTATGGATTTTATCTCTTTACTATTGATACACTATCTGGTCAGGTCACTTATAATCCAGTCATCCAGGTTCCGGAAATACGCTGCTTTAACATGACCATGGGGCCTCTGGGTAAATTATGGATCGCCTCAGATCAAGGTGTCTTCTATGAAAAAAATAAAGATTTTCCCATCAGGGCAAGTAGAATCAGACTAACCCATAATCCTAATGAGAATTTATTTTTCACAGACATATTACCTCTGGAACACCACATATTACTATCCACCGGCAATACTACTTCCGGAGTATTAGTTCTGGATAAATTAGAACATAAAATAATTCGGGAAATAAATTTTTCCAGTACACCCAACCCAAGGAATGAAGTGGACGGGTTGGTGAAAATTGATGATCAGACGGTGTGGTGTACCACCTCAGCCGGTATAATGGCATTAAATACAAAAAACTGGACGTTTCGGCCAATAAATGACGAGCTAAAAATAGTCCCCAATTATTACGCTTTCTCCAGGCATCCTGTCCACGATGTGGTCATGGTCAATTCACCATTTTATGATCATCTGCTAGAGTACAACACCCAAACGCAATCGTTAACACTTATACCGGGGGAAATATTACAGCGTAAACATCTTAAACCCAATATTTATACCGTTGACAACCGTCAGGTGTGGTTCTGGGGGGACGGTTTGCTCCTTTGGGACAGAGGGTCCGGGACCATTACTACCCAGTTTTCCCATTTAGACGGAACCATTGAGCGAATTTTTTGTATCAGTGGAAATGGACAACCCTCCTGGTGGTTAACTGGTGAGAATACCGGTTTAATAGAATATAATTCCGTCCGCGATACCATTTTTGAACACAATGCCGAACATCTTGATGTTTATGGTTACCCATCTGCGTTATCACCGGTTATCGATGATCAAATTTGGGTGTGGCAAAACAAACGTTTGCTCAATTATAATATCCAGACCGCTGCATTTACACTTTTTGGAGAAAAAGACCATATACCCGTTGAAGAAACTGATAGTCGCTATATCCGCTATTCATCCGTTGACAGCGCATTTTATTATGTCACCAATAATCATTTAATTACTTTTCATGCTTTAAAGCAACTGCAAATCCATGCCAACCCGCTTATTATTTCCAGTCTCATCTTTCCCGATGGCTCAAGTCAACATCATCCTGGTGAAACGATTCAATTAAACTCCCGCCGAAATTCCTTCCAGATAAAATTTACTAATCACGATTTTGAGAACCGGGCTTCATTTCTATCCTACAGCATTGATGGCTCCAACTGGTATAACAGTCCTACTTTTAATATAAACTTGATCAATCTTTCTCCAGGTCAACATTACTTAAAGGTCCAAGTTAAAGGAAATACCAAAGGCCCAAAAATAAGTACTTTTGCCATTAACATTCGGCCACATTTTTACAAATCAGGTTTCTTCAGATTTAGTTTAATCTTGCTGTGCGGCTCCTTAATTTATTTTTTTTACCGTTATAGGCTACATCGTATCCGCGCAGCCGCCAATCTAAACCTCAAATTAGCCGAACAGGAGATGGTGGCCCTCCATGCCCAGATGAATCCGCATTTTTTATTCAATTGTCTCAACGCCATTAAAAGTTTTATCCTGCATGGCCAAATGCATGAAGCCTCCCGATACCTATCACAATTCAGCTTGTTAATTCGAAGCAATCTCGAACATAGTCGCCGGACATTTATTTCTGTAAAGGAAGAAATAGACTATATAGATAAATATCTGGAATTGGAAAAACTGCGTTTCCCCGATTTAATGATCACAGTGCAACTGGATGAACAAATAAATGCAGAGATGTTAGAAATACCGGCTATGGTCCTACAGCCCTTGGTTGAAAACGCCATCTGGCATGGTTTACAAGTATCGTCAGGTGAAAAATTATTATCTGTACGTGTATCGGAAGTATCGGAACGCATCAAAATAATTATTGAAGACAATGGGATTGGTATTATGAACCCTCGCCCTCACAGCTCAGACTTGGGGCACTCTCCTATGGCACTTAAAAACATCCAAAAAAGAATAGAATTATTGAATACTTAATTTGATTTGGATTTTAGACTGGAATTAATCGATAAATCTATTTTAGGCCCGGAGTCGGGGACCAAGGCTATTCTTTCTTTTAATAAATAAAGTATGAGCAGATGAGAACTGTAATTATCGATGATGAAAAGCACGGCCTGGAGACTTTAAAAAAAATGCTGGAACTATATTGCCCGGAAGTTGAACTGGTGGGGGTAGCCAGAAATGCCCAGAAAGGTAAAGAAATTATCGAATCAGAACATGCCGAATGCGTCTTGTTGGATATTGCCATGCCTGGAAAAAGCGGATTGGAACTGATGCATGATTTACGCCATTTAAATTTACGTATCATTTTTGTTACTGCGCATAACCATTATCTATTGCAGGCTTTGCGTTTGAGCGCCATCGATTATTTGCTTAAACCGGTGCATGAAGATGACCTGATCAAAGCTGTTCAAAAAGCCAAACAGGTAGTGAATCATGAGAGCATGCAAACTCAATTAAGCAACCTGGTGGAAAATACCAAGATGATGCAACTACAGGATATGAAAATTTGTTTGCCGGATTTTGAAGGGTATCACATCCGGCGAGTAGGGAATATCATCTATTGCGAAGCGGATAATACCTATACTAAAATTCATCTGATCAACCAGGAAGTGATGGTAGTTTCCAAATCTTTGTTAAATTATGAGCTGCTGTTGAGGGACTTTAATTTTTTTCGCATTCATAAATCTTATTTAATAAATATGCATCATCTGCTTTCCTTCCACAAAGCAGATGGTGGTTATGTCGTACTCTCCAATCAACAACGGCTTGATGTAGCCAAACGAAAAAAAGACACTTTAAGTGAGGAAATCAGGAAATTATTTAAGACCTAAACAAGACAAGCCGGAACTGAATAAGTGTGGGATAGAAGTGAAAGTGTGAAAGGGACAGAGTATGCGAAACGAGGTGTGGAACGGTATCATGAAAATTTAAAAGTAAAGAAAGAACCCATGTCCGGGCCATGAAATACATCTGTGTAATTTCGGCCATAGAGAAGTAACTTATTACGTGCATAAAATAGTTTTCTCCGCTCGCTGTAATATTTCAATTCCATTTTGCACAAGTAAAATTAAATTTTGGCTTGTCGTGACCATAAACACGGCTCGATCGTAAAGAGAATAGAGCGTGATCGGTCATGAGGCACTTGTCATTGGCACTGAGACAACCGATAATTTTATTAGAATCGTATCCTTCATCATATAATCAATTAAAATAGAATAAACTATTTATTACGAATGGAGAAATCTAAAAGCGGAAATTTAGAAATCTATAAAATAGATTGGTTATCCAACCTGCACAATTACGTTGTATTAATGGTTAACTTGTACACACTCAAACTCTAACTCACACATAATGGATGTCTACGCTACAGTCGACATGGCATTAAATATTGTGCCATTTTTAGTCAACATTATATTGATAAGGTACTAAATTAAATTTTTTAGTTCAGGCAACCAAAGAGGGCTACCAACCATATTAGATATAAACAATTGCGCAAAAGTTTTTTAATAAGTAAAGGCCTTGCTTATTCGGTACATCGAGGTTTCTGAAAGCACGTCTTGGTGCTAGCTACTGCACTATTGATTAGGCAGGTAAATTTCTTTTTATTCAACAATTAAGTCTGGGTTTACAAAACAATTGCACTCAGGCTAACAATAAACGGAAAAGCCGAACACCGTTTCTATTATTACAAGGTAGGCAAATAAAAAAATAGTTATGCAAAAATTGAATTTAAATAGTCTAGGTATAGTGTTTCTTGCGGCAATTTTATTTACCGCTTGTGACAAAGAAAAAAAGGATCCGGTCGGAAAAGATATTTCTGCCGCTGTAAAAGTAAGTGTTGACCGTTTCAGCTCCAGTGCCGGTAAACTCATGGTACGCAACGCGACCAACGGGTTGCCGGCGGCTAATGCACCGATTAATTTTGACCAGGGGCCGTTTATCACTACCGGACTGAATGCAGCCGGCCAACCGATCTCTTATTACAATTTCGATGTGCAGAGCACCTCACCTGCACCGATCTATGTGTTTTTCAAACAGGGGGCTTCCAGTCCGGTCAATGGTCAAAACAACATCATTAATGTTTTACCGGGCGAGGTGGGCTATAATGATTTTTGGATGGTCACAAAGGTGGTGGTACCGGAGGATTATGTTCCGAACAGTTTGACCAGTGAAGCTGAAATCCTGACTTCCGAATATCCCCTGGAGACCACGGATATTATTGTTAATTGCCCTGTGGTACCGTTTGGTTCCACCGCTTCACGGAGTAAGGATACCGGCAAATCCAGTATCTTAACGCTTGGTTGGTACAAGGGACAGGCCGTGGCTTATTTTAGTTTTGAAGAGGCTCCTTTGAAAGCGGTTAATGGAAAAGTCCCGCTGTCTCCGATCTATGTTATGTTTAATGACAATGCGGCCGGACCGGCCTCAGGCTTTCGCGCTGAAACAACCAATCCAGTACAAACGCATAATATTTTAGCCACTCAACCCGGCGATGCATCCTATAGTCCGTTATGGAATGTTTTTGTCCTGGACAATCAATATTTTGAGCAAGTGAAGAATTTAACCAGCGCCAGCCAACTGCCAAATACAGCGGCGGGCGCTACCGTTAATTGCCCGGCCATCAGGTAATCTGATGTAACTTACTTAGCCTGGTGGTCTTCAACCAGGCTAAGTTTTTATTGAAAATCCGATTGAATAGGCAACCTTTGGGCCAATGTTTGCATATTCCATTTAATTGATTTTTGGTTACAAATCAGAATGACTGAGCTGGAATTAATAGAACAATGTAAAAAAGCTGACCCGAAAGCTCAGCATGCTTTGTTTACCGCTTATAAACGGATCTGGTTTACCATTTGCCTGCGTTATGCGAATAATTATGATGACGCCTGCGATATGCTTCAAAATGCACTGATTACTATTTATACTAAACTGAATTTATTTAATGCCGAATTAGGTGATTTTAAAGCCTGGTCCAATCGGGTGGTAATTAATGAAGCTATAATGTTCCTGCGTACATTGAAATATTTAGATCTGACCGACGATATATCTTCGGCACAGGTATTGGCTGACCATGCTGAGACGGCGGTGGAAAAACTATCCGCCGAAGAATTAACCATGCTGTTACAGAAGCTACCGCCAGGTTACCGGGTCGTGTTTAACATGTATGTTTTAGAAGGTTATACGCATAAAGAAATAGCCGAAAAACTGGGCGTCACGGAAGGCACCTCAAAATCACAATATTTTAAAGCAAAAGATTTGTTGAGGCGTCAGTTGGAGCTGATCCTATAATTTGTTGGGTATGGAAAATAACTTGGAAAAATTTTTTAAAGATAAATTCAGGCAGGCTGAACGGGATAATACCAGCCAGTGGAACCTCCCGTCAGAGCAGATATTCGACCGGGCTATTCATCGGCTCTCCCTAAATACGAAACCGACTGAAAGGAACAGGGTTTTATGGCTATTATTAGTCCTCTTGTGCGGAATAATCGGTGGTCAATATGTTTATTATCAGCATAAACTCGAAGATTTAGAAGAAAAAATAAACGCTGCAGCATTCGTTGAACCCAATTCCGCTCCTACTCCTTTGAATCAGACGCCAGGCGGAGACCCAGTCTCTGATCTGAAGGAATCAGTGGCAGACCGTGTGCTCGGGTCCAACACCGACACTAAAAACAAATCGACAGGACCTACCGCACCACCAATACTTACCCTTCCTGATGAACCTGATCTTATCCCGCCGGCCGATGGCGTAATACGCTCTGGTCACACATCTTATTTTACCGGTTTATTGCCGGCAATTCAATTCGAATTGGTCAAAAACCCAGAAAAAATAATTGTGTTTATACAGCCTCGGTCATTTTCTTCAAACGTATTGCCGGTGTCGGAAAAACAGTCCACCTGGCAAATCGGGATGGGTATAAAATCCGGTTTGGCCCGCCTAACCATGCAAGTACCTCAGCCGTCAGCCACTATGTTGTTGACCAGATACGATGAGTGGCAACCACTTCGTGGTCTGGCCCTGACTTCAGTACGTTCAATATCCCAGGCTCTACAACTCCGTGCGGAAGTAAGTTATACCCGCTACAAAAATCTAAGCCACTTGCATGATGAATATAGTTATAATGCACAGGAGGAATTAACCTCACCCAGCGGACAGAAGTATTACCTGACCCAACAATTGTTAGCCACGCCCATTGGGGATGCAGAGATGAAAATGGGGTTTGTGATGAATACCCCGGCCAGCCGTGATGAGATCATCAATGAAACGGCGATGCGGCAGTACCTCCACACATTGGCTTTGCAGGTGGGGCCGGAACTAAGTTTGCCGGGCCGGAAATCCTGGCGCTGGCAAATCGGAGGTGGCGGTGGAATACATGCCATAACCGGAACAAAAACCAAAATGGACATTACACTCTCCATGCAGGACAAAGTGATGCTGGAAGCGACCGAACAACCCACCATGCAAACGAACACCCGTCATAATTTCTTAAGCGCCTATATCCACGGCGGATGGGCCGTAAACCTGACGAAAAATTTTTCTTGGCATACGGATCTGCGACTTACGCAAGGGCTTAGCTCCCTGCGTTTGAAACCGGACTACGCTGCTTCGAGTACCTATTTACAAGAGATCGCCTTCAAAACGGGAATTTATTTAAAAATAAATTAGGCCCAGGCAACCATTTTGACCTGGCATGCATATCATTAATAATACCCAGGTTTAGCTAATTTCTAATAAGTACTGGACCTGAAGATTAATAAAATTCGCCACCAGAGCGGGAGTGAATTTCTGAAGTTATACTGTATTAGTTTTAAAAATTCTGCACGAGGAGGAGCAAATAGTGATATTTGCTCCTCCTCATTTTTTTTAGGGCAGTTTACCCTGGCTGACCAAAAGGTTACCAAAAATTATGGTCCCGGATAACTTTTATCTAAATTTCCACTTCAAATACGTATAGGATGAATAGAAATGTCATGATAATGCTGATGGGTTTCCTGAGCCTTAATGGTATTACGGCCCAGGTAGGGGTCGGTGCAAAAGCTCCCAAAAAAGCTAAAGTCTACTTGGATGGCAGTCGTAGTTCATTGGATGCCAACTGGACTTATTGGCAAGGTCCTCGTTTTTCTTCACAACTGCCCATCAAATGGCCATCAGCCACTGATCCGGCCGACGGGGGTCAAGTGATCAGCAGCAATGATCCAGCGGCTGCAGGCGGCAAATACGGTGCCGCAGATATCGTGACGAAAGATGAATTTAGGGACTTTCGGGCGCATGTGGAATTTTTAGTACTCCGTCCGGGAGGCAATAGTGGGGTATATTTGCAAAACCGCTATGAAATCCAGGTCCTCGACGGTGACTCCACCAAACACGGCATGGCTGCGGTGATCAATGAATCCGAATCACCCTATTGGGCCTATAATGGGGCCGGAAAGTGGAATGCTTACGATGTCGTGTTTAAAGCGGCACGATTTAAAGATGGAAAGAAGACGGAACATGCCCGGGTAACTGTTTATTTTAACGGCAAAAAGGTGCACACCCACTTTCCGATTTCTCAGGTATTCGGCGGGCCAAATTCCGGACAAGACGGAGGTAATGATGGAGGGAAAGGTGTCACGGATCGTCCAGGCGGATTAAAACTGCAAGCAGAAGGTCATGATGTTTTGTATCGGAACATCTGGATTAAACCGTTAAACCTAAAAAACAAGTCTACCGACTTTTAAATTTCGACCATTAAACGATGAAATGGGGTTCTAAAAGTGCGGCCCGCACAGATGCCTTGCGCCAACTGGCATTTTCGTTAAACTTACAATTCGATCCAAAGCCTTCATTTAACGATCTGAAATTGTTAAAATCCTTTGAGTTATTTAAAATTGGCGGAAATAAAAAGGTTTTAAATCATTGCAGTAAAGTGGACGATTTACTGGAATATAAATACCAGATCTTTGATTACGAATACACCGTCCAAGCGGGCAATACACCGGTCACTTTTAAACAAACGGTGTTGTTTATTTTAGGCCAGCGCCTGGAGTTACCCATCTTCCGTTTAAGACCGGAAACCTGGCTGGACCGCATCGGCAGGTACCTGGGTTGGGATGACATAGATTTTCATAATTATCCCGAATTTTCTCATCAATATTTCCTGGTGGGAGATGATGAGGACCTGGTCAGGCATTTTTTTGATGACCGTACGTTACACTTCCTGACCTTGCACGACGGGTGGCATCTGGAAGGTGTGGGGTTTTTTATGATCATGTATAAAAAAGGGAAACTTCTCCCACCACCGGAAATCAAAAAATTGCACCAGGTGGGTCTTGAATTATTTGATATTTTTAAAGAATACCGGGTATTAAAATAAAAACACTCAAGACATGAACCATGAAAAAAATTATAAAAGCAATTCAAAAAATAAGCAGGAAGTATACCATATTTCTGCCATTTATCAGCAACTTTTAGCTAAACGAAGCGATAATCTTACCTCCCAATATGCGGTATATTTAATTGACTTGCTCAGGCGGCATTTGGAAAAAGTAGAAAGTTTGCAGGAGTTACAGTTTTTTCTTGATATGACTTTCCGAGCCTGGAATGTGGCCATATTCGATGATCTTAATTTAGCATCTATCCGAAAAAAAGTGCGAAAAAATTTGGATAAAGAGGCCCAAATTTTTATAGACCATTTCTTTATGGCTATGGTCCGTGACAAACGCAAAATATATCCTGACCATGATTTGTGCATTACACAAGTAGAAGTGACTAAGCACCAATTGGGATTTGATTTAACATTGACTTTACTCACCCTGGAAGATTATCTTGACCTGGAGTCTGGGGAGGAGGAGGAAGATGATGAGGATGTCATGTCTGAAGAGGAATTTTTAGATATGATTCCTGGACCGATAGACCGGGTGGGTTTATTAGTGACACCAAAACCTGAGTTTCTCCAATGGCTCAAAGAAATATTCCCCCGTCATAATAATATAACGACATTAGACTCCATGTTGTATTTAATCTATCTACCGGAATCACCAAGCAAGGTGGGTAAACTAAGTAAAGAAAAATACAATGATATATTTGAACTGGAAATAACCAGGGCACTAAATGACCCTGATCCCGGGATAATCCAAAAGATCAATTATAATAAATTTATAACCTTTTTTCAACTGCAATGGATTTATAAAATTTTCGACACCGAGTATGATCATGTATCCAAAGAGGAGTTTTAAAGTCTAATGGCCAAAGATGCCAGTTTTAATGCGGTTGTTTTGTAGTATTTAAGCTATTTTATCTGGGTACAGCATGGTCAGAGCATTTCCTCCCCTTTAAATGGGCTGCGAGGCACCCAGGAAAAGTCCGTTTCCAGTGTACGGTATATTCTCGGCAGCAAGGCGTTAATGAACGGGTTGGTATGTCGCAGATAACAGTGCATATCATAACCAATGGCTCCTACGCTACTCTTAATCTCCATAGCGGTGCGTCCCATAATAATCCGTTTCACCCGGTGGTGAATAGCGAAATCAATTAGTTTCAATAACATATTTAAATACAACTGAATGGAGTTATTCAAGCGATGATCGTAGCCCAGGAAATGAGCCTCCAGAATATTATCATGGATAAAATAACTGCAAAAACCTACCAATTCATTGTGAATGAAAAATCCATGCATAAAAAATTGTCCGGAAAAATTTTTATACATGGTAGAGAAATAATCCGGGTGTAAATGGAATAAATTAAAATCGGCATTTTTTACCACCTGCTCATACAGGGCATACATGTGGTATTTGTAGTTATCTACTTCCTCCGGCGACAAGGTCCGGCATTGCAAGCTGGCTGCTTTTTTTAACGCCCGATTGGCCCTGATCCGGTATTTAGAACTTAAAGCCTGAAGATAGTCATCAAGGCTCTGCCACCGATCAGGCAAATCCATGATCATGTTCGGGTGAGCTTTGAAGCGGAAATAACAACATGGGCTCATGGGAGCCACGCCGGGTTGATCAAAAAAATCTTTAACAAAAATTAAGCTTATTTTTTGCCCTTGCTTTTTCAAATGTTGCAACATACGCGGTATGGCCCAGGTGAGTAATTGTTCATGCTCAGTGGAAGGTACCCCATGCACGGCATGTTCACCGGTGAGTAATAAATTACCCACCACCATGGTTTTAAGTTTAATCCACCCGGCCAGGCGCTGTTTTATATTTTGTTTCAACTTAACCCGCCAGTCTCCTGTTTCTTCCTGCAAAGGATTGCTTAAGCTCTTATCCGCCTCGTATAACATGATTTGGGCTGGGATAATCGCCTTTACCCGACCATCTTCGCGCACCAGGCTGTACAAAAAAGTCATCCCCTCCGGTGGCACTGTTTCGACCACCCCTAAGAAACGCTCTGACATAAAAAAGCCTGGCTGTGTAGCGTCCCAGGTACTGTACATTTCGTCAATGGTGCGATAAAAAGAGATACTTAGTGTAGGAAACTCAGGAATAGTCAATGTGTCATCCTTGCTGAACGCTTTACAAAGTGATGTATTCATTGGCGGTGAGAAACAGTAACAATGATGATATAAACAAAAGTAAACAAGCTGCAGAAAGTTAAGTTTTTGTCTATAACGTTTTCTATTGAAAAACGTATACTCCCGAATAGAGATGATTATTCGCGAACCACTATTTTTAGCCAATCAATCACTTCACCGTCCGCTTGCAGACTAAGATTATGCACACCTGGTGACAAGTCAGGACCCAGGTCAAGTCGGAGGTAACCATCTGTAGGGATGTAATTATCCCAGATCCGCTTTTGCCCTTCTCCCAACCATCCTAACAAATCTAAAGTTAATGGTCCGGAGGATGGCTGAATAAATAACTCAACTTCATAGGTGTCGCGATCCGGGTGGCGGATGAGATCTACGCTATAGTTGCGTTTTTCTCTCACGGCATAGGCGAATCCTGTTTTAGGCTGCGGAGAGTGTATTCCCGCCTGCCGTAGACCACGTTGCACATCTTCACGGCTCATAAACAAAGACCAAGGCAATCCCGAACGATAATTTTCGATCATCACCACAATGGGCCCCTGATCAATAGCCAGATATTGGGGCGAAAACCAGCGGTCGTACAGACTAAATGCGTCGCGAAATCCAAAAGGGCCCCACAAACTGTCTTTTAGCTGATAAAAATAGCGCATGGCTTGCAGGGCATAATAAGGCGTGTACGGAAACGATGACAACGCGGCAGTAGGTGCAATAGTGCCGTTATCTCCTGCCGGATTATGTGCACCGTAGCCATAATAATCGTCGCTGGCCGTCAGTCCCCAATTTTCCGGTGAATACTGAAAATAAACGGGGGCTTCATCCATACAATAAGTCCGGTTGATGAGCGTATGGGTTACATTGTGCCTCCAATAAAAGGTGCGATCATCTTGCATCTCTTTAGGATTTAATCCTAAAAATGAATAATGGGCAAAAAATAAAGGACCTCCATAAGGAAATCCAAGGTCCAAATGATAGCCCACATAATCTCTCGGCGTGTTAAATTCCTTTCCACCGCGCCAGCACGATTGATATACCATGCTGTCAATGGGATGAGTGGGTGAGGCCAAAGCCAGGATGTAGGTGATGAGGCACTCATTAAATCCGCCAATGGCAAAATTCATTTTCCAGCCATAGGTAGGTGACCAATGCCAATATAACTTATCGTCTGTCCCTTGCGTATACCAATCCCATTCCACGGACTCCCATAACAATTGGATATCGGCATGCAACCGCTTTTCCTCCTGATTATCTCCGGTAAAATAACTCTGAGCCATCAACAAGCCGTTGATCAAATATGAGGTCTCCACGATATCACCACCATCATCGTGTTTACTAAACGGCACCACCTGGCCGGTACGCCCATTTATCCAATGTGGCCAAGCCCCATGAAACCGATCACACTTAGCCAGGAATTGAATGATCTTCTGCAGACGTGCGATCCCTTCTTGGCGGGTAATCCATCCGCGATGCACACCAACCACTAAACACATGATGCCAAATCCAGAGCCCCCGGAGGTCACTACCTCGGGGGTGGAGGTACGTTCCGGAATTAAACCACTGACCGGGTGGGCAAAATCCCAAAAATACCGGAACGTGGCTTCCTGTACCGTATCTAACAATGCTTTGGTTGATAAAGTAATTGGTTGACCGGAAGTAAGCTCCATCTGTCCTGGTCGACAAGCCATAACCAAAACTATGAACCAAATACACCAGCGCATAACCGTATAAATTCTTGGTTAAATTACCACCTGTAATGTAATAATCCACTGACTTTGGATAAAAAGAAGTCGGGTTACCTCGTCCATAACCTTAACCGGTCGTTATTGCAGCCAAGGAGCAGAGCCGGTTGTTGTTTGACCCGAATCCAGGCCATACTCTGAACCTGCCAGGGAAAATACAATCCGCTGAGTGACGGTGGTAATGCCGAAAATTTTAGAGCTCCGAGGTTTTTCAGGACCACCCCGTTCAGCGCATCCTGACGGATCGTGCGTTCATCGGTGTGAAAGTTATTGCCGGCCAGAAGTAAATCCACCCGACCGTCATCGTCCATATCCTGCACCAGAATGGCGTGGACCGGTCCATTTTGAGCATCCACCGGTAAATCATGGGGGATAAATTGTCCACCACCGGTATTTTCCAGAATCTGACTGCGCCATTGATTCACTGATTTAATCGTAACTTTCTGCAATATATCGGCTCCAAATATGTCCGTCACAGAGGCTTGCGCCACGCCACGATAGCCGGAATATTTTTTTTGCACCGTTTTAAACCTTGAACTTAACGTCCCATATCCTTGGACCGGGTAAAACGTTTCGTTAGTTTTATAGGCCAGCAAAAGACTGGTCGTTCCGGCGGTATCCAACTCTCCGGAAATAAGATAAAGCGGTTGTAAAGCGTAAGCCGCATAAAGGTGATTGTTGCCGGCATTACCCAGCACTACATCCTGATCGCCATCCTGATCCAGGTCGGCAACCTGCAGAGCCGTCCACCATCCGCTGGATTGCAGGTGGGCCGGGGACCAAAGGTGCCTTTGCCAGCGTCCTCCTTCATTTTTAAGCATGGTCACCGGCATCCAATCGCCAGCCAACACCATATCCAGATCTTTATCCCCATCGAAGTCAATCCACGCCCCGCTGGTGACTGTGCCGACACTCTTTAAATCGGGAGCCAGTTCACCCGTTACATCGGTATAAGTTAAACGACCGGTTTCCTTAAGTTGATTTTTTAATAAGTACGAATTCGCCGGCGCCGGATATGCTCCCGGTACACAACGCGTGGTAACCAACAAATCCAGGTCTCCATCGCCATCCATATCAGCAGGTAGAACCCGGCTGCCACTTTCATAAAACTCGGGCAACACCTGTTCGCTTTTTTTATAAATACCGGTACCGTCGTTAAGGTATAGCCGATCCTGGTAGGTATGGGTCCCGGCAGGGTATTCCACGCCTCCACTCACCACGTATAAATCCTGATCACCGTCTGCATCCGCATCAAAAAAAGCCGCATCGACATCCTCGGAATAGGCATCTTGGCTCCAGGGTTGACTGCCGATGGGATAAAATGTACCATCAGCATATTGACGGTAGAGAACGCCTGATTTTGAAATGGCACCACCTACGAATACATCCGCTATGTCATTGGCATTAATATCCCCTACCGCCAGTGCCGGACCCTGGCGAGATAAACGAAAAGGTAATCCGGGTTGAATAACAAAATCGTTGTACGTGTTTTCCTGATGCACAAATTCCAGGGCGGCTGTTTCAGTCCGCTCGCTAAACCATGGTTTATTCACCAGGGCCACCTCCGCAGGTCCGGCAGAAACAACATCGACGGATATCGTTTGCCCGGTATTCACCTGATGCATGCGGGTCTGAGAACCCTCAGGCCAGGAAATAACAAGGGTATCGATAACCTGCGCCTTACCGACACCGAAAATCAGGCGAGGATCTGACGCGGAATAAAATCCCCGGGCAGAGGTATTTTCCAGCGTTTGATGTTTACCCCCATAATAAATATCTGCTCTTACTCCCGGCATTTGGTACGCCTGTCCATTTTTTTTAAGGGTCAATGTTAAGGAACGATTTCCGGTTTGCTGGGCTGCTCTGTTTTCATAGACGGTAACCGGCGTATTGAGATTATTAGTAATCAGATCCAGATCCCCATCATTATCCAGGTCCGCATAAACTGCTGCCGGGGAAGTCAGTCCGGAAAAAAAACCCCAATCGGCAGTTTGATTGGTAAAGGTAAGATCACCTTGATTCTTAAAAAAATGATGTGCACCCGGAGAGGCAGGTAATATCTTTAGTAAATCTTCCAGTTTAAGAAAATCCCAGGCATCCACTTCTTTGGTTTCCGGGTGAATTTTGACGTATTCTGTCAACTTGGTTTGCAGATATTTATCCGTAGCTAAAACCGCATCGATGTTGCGTAAATCGGCCGGAGTACCGCTGGTGTAAAACAAATCCTTATACCCATCGAGATCTGCATCCAGGGCCAATACACTCCAGGTCCACCCGGTATAGATTATCCCCGCTCTGGCGGCAACATTATAAAATGCAGGCGGGTCCTGCGCCAGACCGGCATGGACCTGTAAGGCATTGCCCATTACCTGCCGGTGACCACCTGCATCCTCGACTTCAGCGGCTCCCTCGGCATCCAATCCGCTGGCCAGATATTTAAATTCGTGAATGGTGCTTGAATTAAGGTCCGTGGTAAGGATATCCAGAAACCCATCGTTATTCAGGTCAGCCACATCACAGCCTTTGGTCAGGTAACCTATGTGGCCGGTACCCTGGATACCATCGGTAAATGTGCCATCCTTCTGATTAAGAAATAAAAAGTCGGCACCTTCGTAATCGTTGGTCACATATAAATCCGGCCACCGATCACCATTAAAATCCGCACTCACGGCACTGTTGGCATATCCGGGACGGCCAATGCGCGAAGCAGACGTGACATCGACAAAAATGGAATCGCGATTTTCCATCAACCGGCAGCCGTAAATGGTATCCATCCAACTTTGATCGCCCAAGGGAGAAAATAAACCTGGGTTGGGCGGTTGATTGACCAGATAACAGTCTAAATCACCATCCCGGTCATAGTCAAACCAGTTGGCATGCTGGGTACGCCAGAAATCATTCAACCCATAACGTGTAGATAATTCTTTGAACGTAGTATCCCCTTGATTGATGTAGAGTTCATTGATGCGCAAATTGGGCTGGTCATCGTATAAACTTTTAGATACGTAAATATCCAGCCAGCCGTCACCATTGACATCCACCATATTCACCCCGGTGGTCCATCCGCCATCCCGCAGCAGCCCGGCCTTTTCCGAAATATCCATAAAACGCATCTGACCGAGATTGAGAAATAATTTATCCGGGGTCTGATTGCCGCCAAAATACAAATCCACCCAGCCGTCATTATTGATGTCTCCGATGGCTATGCCTGCGCCATTATAAAAATTATTATAGATAAGGATGTTAGCCCCCATGCTGTCTACGGCCCGGTTGATAAATCCCAGCCCTGTTTTTGCCGAATCCAAGACCTGAAATAAGGGTCCGGAAGGTGTTACCAGATTTTCAACGGGTTTCTCTGCCATCGGTGCAGGTTTAACACCACATGACCACCAACAACATACACCGGTAAGGACGATTAAGTATTCAGAAAAGCGCATAAATGAAAAGATAGATTAAAAGAGCGACAAATATCGTTTTTACTCCTTAGATTACCAATCCGGGATGATTATCCCCTGCTGGTAACGATTGATCAATGCGGTTTGCTAAAGCATAATGACCAGTTTTTATCTTAAATCCATAGTTAACCGGGAAGAATTTTTTGCCCTGGATAACTTGTATCACCATTGTTTCGGGGTCTCCAGTGTACCCACCGGGACATTGGCATCGTGGTGGAATGCTTTTCCGGATGGCTTGATCGGATTATTTGATCGGCAGAAGCTGGTAGGTGGATTAAGTTACTGGCCTTTATCTGCAGAAGTTTTTACAAAATTTGTCGGCGGACTTATCCACGAAAAAGAGATACCTCCGGATCAATTCGAATTTAAACAACCGCGCCACTTGTATTTGTCTGAAATAGCTTTACTTCCCGAATACCGGGGTCAAAATTTAAGCCATCTGTTGATGGATGCCTACATGAAGCGAACTGCTCAATTTTTGCTGGCCAATTCTTCACTCACCCATATTGCCCTGGGCTTTTCACCTGAGGGCAGCAGACTATTGTTGAAAAATAATTATCACCTCCTCCGGCCGCCCCAAGACATGCCGGATGGGCAGGCTCTGTTTGTTAAAACCATAAATAATCCACGGTAATTCACTCTTTATTTTAGTTAAAAAATTATCTAAACAGGGTAAAACGCTATTTTTTCAAATAATTATTCGGGATAATTTATACTCTAAAATGTCCACCATCTATGATATTTCAGTATCGCACAGCATAGAACCTGAACATATATTTTTTGATCATTTTTGCCAATATTATTTTTGGTCAGTCAATTTTAATTGGTCAAGATTATTGAAAAGTTTCACCTGACAAACCAGTTTTATTACTATTATTATTATTTCAAATTTTACACACAATGATCTATAATTCGATTTAGAAATTTGTGTATCTGTGTATTTGTTTATTTGTGTATGGGAAGTGGTTATGGTTTAAAATATCCCCACACTCACACTCCAGCTCTCACTCAAACTTATTCAGTTCGGTCTGGTTCGGTTTAGGATTAATCCCTGGGATTGCCTACATTACGGCTTATTAAATTATGATTGGAAAATAACATATCTCTGATTAATAGCGGATGAACTATTTAATGCGTGTTTATTTTGGACTAGCGCTGTGCGTTCCCCTCAGTTTTGGATTATCCCTCGGTCATTTCCAAATCAATATTCCTGCGGAAATTATTATTGGCGGTTTGGCCTTGGCCCTGCTGGTGTACCTGAAACCCGTAAATTTTTTTAGTCATCCTTTCATGAATCATCCGGTGTCTAAAATATATATGATCTACTTTGGCTGGATGTTAATCACCACCATCACGTCCTCGCAATGGCTGGTCTCGGCCAAATATCTTGCGGTTAGTTTTACGCACTGGTGGGTATTTTATTGCGGTTTTTATTTTCTTGGTCTGCAACTAAACTCCTGGATCAGATATTACAGTTTTGGATTGTTACCGGTGATTATACTTATTTGGTACCGGTTTGCCGGTTATGAATTTAATCTCTCCACCGCGGTCATTTTAGCCAAACCATTTTATGATGATCACACCATTTTAAGCGCTTCCTTAATGTTGTTATTACCACTGATTGGATATGAATTCATCCAAATCAATAAAAGAAAAAATATTCACATCCTTTTATACGCCCTGTGGGTCATCATGGTGCTGGCCACCCTGGTTATTTCCTTTTCACGCGCCGCCTGGATCAGTTTATTGTTAGCGACCGGTTTGGCCATAGCCATAATTAACTGGAAATTAAAATTTTGGCCCGCATTGGCCTGGTTTAGCGGACTGTCTGTATTCTTCATTGTTTTGACGGTACAGTTCACTGCACCTAAAAGTCCGGCGACCGCATCAGTTCAAAAAATGACCCTCTTTCAGAAAATCAAGTCAGTCAGTAATTGGCACAGTGACGTCTCCAATCTTGAACGCCTTAACCGCTATAAATGCGCCTGGCGGATGTTTTTAGACCGGCCACTGGTGGGTTTTGGCCCGGGCACTTTTCCGGACCGCTATTTATCTTATCAACGCCCGGAGGATATGACCCGGCTCAGCGTCACCACCCCTACCGGACCGGATGGTCAGCCACATCCGCAAGGCCGCGGAGGTAGCACCCATTCGGAATATCTCCAGAATTTGTCCGAACAGGGCTTACCGGGGTTTTTGCTCTGGATGGTTTTGGTATTAGTCAGTAGCTATACCGGTTTTCGTGCCTATCATCGCGCAGGACAGAAAAATAAAGGGTTTATTCTTGTTTTAATGTGTACACTGGTGGCCTATTTTATCCACCTCTTATTCAATAATTTTTTGCACAGCGAAAAAGCCGACGCTTTATTTATGCCTGTACTGGCCGCACTGGTCAGTTTGGATAAAGAGTACTAATTTGGATTAATTTAAAGTCTTATTGCTGCCGGTGCTTTTAACATTACTGTTCCTACAATCACTAGTAGGAGCGCTAAAATCGACAATCCCCATTCACTCATGGTTGGTATCGGGTTACAGGAAGCTGCGTCGCAAATATCGCTGCTAAACGTGCCAATGGTATTTCCATTGTTAACGGTGATAAAGGTAGCCGTAGCCTGCACGTTGCTTAAATGCCAAAAATCATAAGTTAAAATACCACTTCCATTCGTCATACCCAGGATCGTATTGTCGGGAATAGCCACCCCATTGGCATCCAGAAAACCGGAGCTGCTGGCCACAGCGATCTGCATATTCGGGTAAGTGGCGATAGTCAATACATCATGAAACAAATACCCTCCGGCATTTCCAGGCACATTTAACGGATCGTTACAATTGCAGGGATCATCTAATCTGGTTCCATTGGCCGCGATGTTGTTAAGCGCCAGCAGGGGGCAAAAACAAGCTTTTCCATTGGCAGTCACCGGAATGTCGGCCGGGTTTTTTAACATCGCCGGCAGACAGGCGCTGGTAAGATCACTAAGGGGTACCCCGGCGGCCAGCAGGCTGTTTAAGGTGCTGGGATCCGTGGCATAGATCTCACACGCCGGATAACAGTCCAGCAGTGCTGCTACACTGGCTCCAGATGATAACAGTTCGGTTAAAAGAATCCCCTCAGTCTTAAGATCACATGGATCTATTCCACAGGCCAACAATTCAGCCACCGTGGCCAGGTTGTTGTCCAGTTTTTCTTTTAAGGTACACGCGTCATCACAGGGACCGCAGATCTTAAAACAATTGGTGCAACTTGTAAAGTTAGCTGAACAAGTACCCAACACAAACCCCACATCAGCGCAAGTTAACCACCAAGTTGGAGATCCATTTCGAACATAAATTTTAGCATCGACATTACCGGTCGCATGCATAGCGGGAATACTCAAAGTTCCCTTGACAATTCCATCCGCTACTATCATGGTGTCGGTGACCTGAAGCCCGTCGATCTCTACCGCACAGGTTGGCGTGCAAGTCGTATATCCAAAACCGGTTAACGTGACTTGAAAAGTAGTCCCTGGTCGGCCATAGGCCGGTGTAATATTGGTTATACAACCAATGGTGGAGGGATTAAATAAAGCACAATAATCGATCTGACTCCAACCCTGCCGGGGCAACCACAAGGTCATCCATAAATAACCGACTAAAGACAGGTAAGTTTTGGTTTTTATTTTCGGGGACATCTTGGTAAAAAAGTATAGGCTACAATAGTACGGCTTTTATCCCGCTTCTATAACAAATTCTAAAATATTTTATTCTTATTATTTATCAGCGGGAGGTGGTATCCTGCGCCTCCAGCCGGTTTATTTCCAGCAAAAATTCTTCTTTTTTGACCGGATGGCCCTGGACTTGGTTCACCCAATTCCGGGCTTCCGCATAGCGGGCCTGGCGGGCCAGCACGTAAGCCAGATTAAACATACCTTCCGCATAGCGTGGATTGATGACTAAGGCTTGCTGGTAGAGGGGTTCCGCTGCAGATAGTTTACCCTGTTGCACCAGAATTCCGGCATAATCATTTAACAAGGGGAAAAAATGAGGGCTTTGGGTTAAGGCGATTGAAAACGCCGCTTCGGCCTGCTCCAGGCGTCCTAAACGGTAGGCCGTAAGGCCTTCCATCCATTTCACCGGAGTCCCCAGAGGGGTGAGGTGGTAAAAGGGTGAATAGGCTTGCCTAATCGCATTCAGCGCCGGCTCTTCATTTTTTTGGGCTGCAAAACGCATGGATCTTAAGGTGTGCCATTCCCCCTTGGCGACATACAGGCCCAGCACCAGGTTGAAAACCAGAAGAACACCGAGACTTAAGGCCACCCATCGCCGGAAGAAGGTAAAATTCTTAGCTTTCGTTCCGCCCGGAGGCCAGGCAGGCGGTAGGGTCAAGGCCAGCAGCCAGGCGAAAAAAACCTGGTGTTCGATCCGCTCCTTGGGAAAATCCAGCAAAGCCAAGACCAGATAACCCAGCCACAGACCGGAAAGGATGATGACCCTGCTCCGTTCCTCCGGCCCAGCCTGAAGGTATCTGGACCTTAAATGAATCCAAACCAAGCCAAAAATGGACAAATAAAGCCCTAAGCCGATCAGTCCCGTTTCAGCCCAGATTTCCAGAAAATCGTTATGTACCCGCGTGGCGATGACGTTTTGACTTTGAAAACGGTACGCACCTTCCAGACCTTTGGCCGGAAAAACAATCTTCCAATTTCCCAGGCCATAGCCGGTGAGCGGTTTATCGCGGATCAGTTCTAGCGTTTTATACCATATAAAAAGCCGCTCACTGCCCGAATCACCGGGTTTTAAATACTGCGCCGGCCACAGCCGCACTAAATCCTCTTTCCGGCCCCCGGTCCCGATAAACAACCCCGCACTGACCACCAGGATGATTAAAAAATAAGACCCGATTTTTAGTAATAATCTGCGCCGGTTCTCCCGTTGAACAAAAAAAGTATGCAGAATGATAACGCTGATCATCAGGACTAAAGCCAGCAAAGCCGTTCTGGAACGGATCAGGATCATCAGGATGATTAATAGGCCGGGGAGTATAAATCGCCACCGGCTGAGTCCGGTCTTTTGCAGATAATAGACCTGAATGCCGGTTAAAAAAAATAAATAGGCGGCCAATAAATTTTTGTGCGCGGACAAACCGGTTATGCGATACATCTGCAGGTCTGCCAGTCCTCCCGCCATAGTCAAAGTAACCAATTGCCAGGTGGTTACCCCCAGGGTGATGACGGCGATCCCGGTCCATAAGCGGTAATAGAACTGCTCCGGGAATTCCGGCAGGGCTGACTTGCACAACAAATAAGTCATCCAGGTCAAAAAGATGGTCTGGGCCGCCATAAAACCCGCCGAGGGGGTAGGCGCCCACCACAATGAACCTACCACCCATAAATAAAACAAACTCAATACAAGCCCTGGACTATCCATGCCTTTTGAGAGCAGCTGACCGCGGATGAGAAATAATCCACCCAGGATCATCAGGGTTAAGCCCAAAAACCGGCCCACATACCATTCCTCCATTAATCCGGGTGTCCAGACCAGGTAAGTACCAGCCAGAACACCGCTGATAATTATCCGCATTTTTAACTGGGACGGCTTTAGTCCATTCCAATTCCTTATCTTTAACCCCTGGTATATTTTTGCTATCACTTTTTTACGGCAATGTATGCAGCTAACCATAACCTCATTGGATAACCAAACTCAGCACATCTTATGGCCTTTTTTTTATTTCGACATCTTCGCTTATCCGTTGAGGGTGGATGAAATCATCCTGTTTTCACCCTTAAAGAATCTGACCAAAGATAAAGTTCAATCGGTAATAAATGCCCTGGTCGCTGAAAAAACCCTGTTCGATTTTGGCGGGTATTATGCTCTGCAGAACCGTCCCGATTGGCTCAGTCAAAGGTTGGACCAGGAACAACTGGCGTCAAAAACATGGCCGGCAGCCCACCGGTACGCCCGGTTGATCTACGCTTTTCCGTTCGTACGGGCCGTTTTTATTTCCGGTTCTTTGTCCAAAAATATTATGACCCCCGATGGGGATGTCGATTATTTTATTATTACCCACCCCGGGCGTTTATGGCTGGCCCGCACCCTGCTTATCCTGTTTAAGAAAATTTTCCTGTTGAATTCAAGGAAATATTTTTGCCTGAATTACTTTGTGGATAGTCAGCATTTGTCCATTGAGGATCAAAATATTTTTTCGGCCACCGAACTGATTACATTGCTGCCCATGGCCGGTCAGTACTGGCATAAAGAATTATGGGAAACCAACCGCTGGGTAAACAGGTATTATCCAAACTTTCCAAAAAAATCTGCTACTTTTTTGGACCAAAAATCATCCGGGGGCATAAAAAATTTTGTTGAAAAAATATTTGCCCGGTCTGCCGGGAATCAACTCGATAAAATATGTATGCAAATAACGGTTAACCACTGGAAGCACAGGTTCAAACATTTGGATCAAACCAAATTTGAGCAACTGTTTAAATCTGCTCCGCATATTTCCACCCATCATCCGCACGACTTCCAAACCAAAGCTCTGGACGCTTTCCGCCAAAGAGTCACTGATTTTGAAAACAGGTTTAGGGTAAAATTTGATGCCATTGGATACTAAACCTGCTAAAATTCTGCTCAGTCCCTCATTTTTTTACCGCTTTGATCCCAAACAGTGGCGTGATCAAAAACCTTATCCGCCTTATGGCACTCTGATTGCTGCAGCTCAGTTGCGTGCAGTCGGTTTTCAGGTCAGCCTGTTTGATACGCATCTGCGCCGCTCCACCGGTGAACTGCTCCCGGTGCTGGAGGCTGATCCGCCCCGTTATTTGGTCATTTATGACGACGGGTTTAATTATCTGACCAAAATGTGCCTCACCGCCATGCGTCAGGCCGCCTTTGAACTGCTTAAATCAGGAAAATCCTTTCATTGCCAGACCATCGTGTGCAACTCGGACGCGAATGATCATCATACCCTATACCTGGAGAATGGTGCGGACTTCGTTATTCTTGGCGAAGGTGAATCGACTTTATTGGAATTAATCCAGGCCCTCGAAAAGCATCAGCCGGTGGATGAAATCAAAGGGATAGCCTATAAACAATCATCCACGGCGGTCACCACCAACCGGCGTCCGGTCCTCACCGATTTGGATGCTCTGCCCGACCCGGCCTGGGACCTGGTGGATATCAATGCTTACCGTCACCTCTGGCTGAAAAATCATGGTTACTTTTCGTTAAACATCGCTACCACCCGCGGCTGCCCTTTCAAATGCAACTGGTGCGCCAAACCCATTTATGGCAACCGGTATAACAGCCGTTCCCCAGAAAGGGTAGTCCAGGAAATGAGTCACCTGGTAAATACGTACCAGGTCCGGCATTTTTGGATGGCTGACGATATCTTTGGCCTGAAACCACATTGGGTGGCCGAATTTAAAGAGGCTATCGTCCGGTCTAATTTACACATACACTATAAAATTCAATCCAGAGCCGATCTGTTGCTGAAAGAAAATCAGCTTGAAAACCTGGTGCGGAGTGGCATGGAAACGGTGTGGATTGGCGCCGAGTCTGGGTCGCAAAACATTCTGGATGCCATGGACAAGGGCATCACGCTGGAGCAGATCGCGCAGTCTACCCAGCTCTTAAAATCCAAAGGGGTGAAGGTCGGATTCTTCTTACAATTTGGTTATCTGGGTGAGACGGCTGATGATATTCAGGCCACCCTGGATTTAGTATCCGCACTTAATCCTGACGACATCGGTGTATCCATATCCTACCCATTACCGGGAACAGGGTTTTACGAAATAGTAAAACACCGGCTTGGCCCAAAACAAAATTGGACTGATTCGGATGACCTGGATATGATGTATTCCGGCAATTATCCCGCCGCATTTTATAAACGACTGCACCGGTTTGTACATAAATCTTTTCGGTTAAAACAACATGGGGCACATCTTGCAGGAGCAACCTGGAAGTGCTTCTTTACGGATTCTACGCTATGGATGAGGTTACTCGCGATAATTTATTATTGGCCGGCGCAATTTATTGACCGTTTCATCCTTTATGGGTATTCCAAAAAACAATTCAGGGTCAAATGAGTACCAGCAATTCTCCTTTTGACCAGATTGCCGGGGATTATGATGAGGTTTTTTCCCACTCCCCAGCTGGAAAACTGATGCGTAAACAGGTGCATGCCTTGCTGGAACCCATCCTGCTCCATAATTCCATGCATATTCTGGAACTGAACTGCGGAACGGGAATTGACGCCGTCTGGCTGGCGGGCAAAGGTCACCGCGTAATAGCTACGGACATATCCGGGTCAATGATCGCTAAAACGGTTGCGCGTGCGGATGCCAGCGCTATTCCCGTTCAATTAACGACTCAGTGCTTGTCCATCAATGATCTTGGTCAGGTACCTACTGATCATCAATTTGATCTCATTTTCTCCAATTTCGGTGGATTCAATTGTTTGTCTCCGGATGAAATCCTGGAAAGTGCGCCGCACATCCATCGGTTGCTGCGACCTGGCGGTTATTTTGTGGCGGTGGTCATGAATGAGTGCTGTCTGTGGGAGAGTGTATATTTCACCCTTAGACTAAAGTTTAAACAAATATTCCGGCGCAAAAAAATCCGTGGGCACCCAGTATCCATCGGCAACCAGGCGGTTATCAACACCTGGTATTATAATCGGGATAATTTTAAAAAATTATTTGCCGGCAGGTTTAATTGTACCGCTACTTATCCGGTAGGCCTGTTTACTCCCCCACCCTATATTCTTAATCAGCCACATTGGGAAAAATATTTGCATCTACTGGCTAAAGTGGATAAAAAAATACAAAAATTCCAGTTTTTCTCCCGGTTCTCCGATCATTTCCTGATCCAATTAAAAACCCTATGAAACAACCGGATATTCTGGATGTCTATGCCAGCATCCGTCGTCCTTTTATCCATGGTCTAGGGAAACTGGGCACAGAGCACCTGATGTCTCTGATACCATTTAAACATCCGGCCAAAATACTGGAAATAGGATTTGGTACAGGAGCCACGCTGGTTAAACTTATTTCCCGCTTCCCCGGTGTAGACCTGCATGGTGTGGAAACCTCTCCCGCCATGTATCAGAGCGCTTTAAGCAGGTTAGGATTTTGCCGGATAAAACCGGAGCAGTATAAATTATTTCTTACTGATTCTGCTGATCCCATCCTTGCCGAAAATAATTATGATGTGATTTTTGCGGAGTCTGTTTTTTCGCTTATCCCCAAACGGGTGTTGGATCTTTTATCTCTCCAAATATATCAAAGCTTAAAACCGGGCGGTTGTTTAATATTAAACGAAACCATTTGGCTGGAGGATATCGGTGTGGATGAAGTCTGCAGGATTAATGAACAATGTCAAAGAAATTTGGGTATAAATCAGGCTCATGATATTTTGTTGTATGTACAGGACTGGATTTCTTTTTATGAATCCATGGGATTCCATTCAATTTATGTGCACAAAACACGACCCTGCCAGCAGATGGAAAAAATTACAATTGCTGAACAATTATCCCATTTATACAGTTTAAGCGGAAAATTGTTTTCGCTTTTCAATCCCACGTATTGGAAGCTGAATAAAAACATTCGACAAACGAAGAAATCATATTTGCCAGGAAAAAAATACCTTGAAAGTTACCTCATTAAGTTTGAAAAACCGGAAATAAAATAAATTGAGTTTTTTACATGGAAGTTCTTTTAACCCATGCGTATTATTTACAACGTGACCTTCATGAACAAGCCATCATGAAACCCTATCCTCCTTTAGGATTGTTGTATATCAGTGCCTGGTTAGAGAAATTTAATATTGTCCATGAAGTTTATGACTCCACCTTTCACCAACCAAATGATCAGTACCAATTCATCCTTCAGCATAAACCCAAAATCATCGGCATCTATACCAACCTGGTGAGCAAAATTGAAGTCATCCGTTTGATGAAGTTTATCCGGCAGGATGATACGTTGGCCAATGCTTTAATTGTTTTGGGCGGGCCCGATGTCTCCTACAATGTGGAGAATTATCTCCATTGTGGCGCAGATGTATTGGTGATCGGTGAAGGCGAACAAACGTTCGTGGAGGTGGTTTTAGCCTGGCAAAATAACCCTCAGGTCAATTTCACCGGCATTGCCGGTATTGCCTTTCGTAATCCAGAAGGGTTGATTGAAAAAACCCCGGCCCGTTCAAAACTGAAAGACCTCGATCAGTTGCCGTGGCCCAACCGCAAAAAAATAGACCTTTCTACCTACCTGGACGCATGGAAAAAACACCATGGCAAACATTCCATTACCATTAGCACGCAACGGGGATGCCCTTATACCTGCCGGTGGTGCAGTGTCGCAGTCTATGGACAAAGTTACCGGCGCAGGTCACCGGTACAGGTGGTGCAGGAAATGCTGCATCTTAAAGAGATTTACCAGCCTGACCAGGTGTGGTTTGTCGATGATGTTTTTACCATCAGTCACCGGTGGCTCGAG
This sequence comes from Saprospiraceae bacterium, assembly GCA_041917975.1. Lineage (GTDB taxonomy): Bacteria > Bacteroidota > Bacteroidia > Chitinophagales > Saprospiraceae > JAYRWN01. Next base: position 44,262 of record JAYRWN010000102.1, read on the forward strand.
GAATTTAACCATGAAGTACATCAGCATGCAGCCGTTATTCCCTTCGAATGTATTACCAGGGCCGACCGGCTAAATGAACAGGTTCTGCGGTTGTTAAAAACATCGGGTTGTTTCCGGGTCTGGATTGGCGCTGAAAGTGGTTCTCAAACTATCCTGGATGCCATGGATCGCCGGGTACAGGCCACGTATGTCCAGGACATGATTCGCACCGCCAAAAACATAGGCCTGGAAACCGGCACCTTCATTATGCTGGGCTATCCCGGTGAAACCGAACAAGATATCCTTATGACGCGTGATCATTTGTTGCTGGCTCAACCCGACCTGTTCACCATTACCATCGCCTATCCCATCAAAGGAACTCCTTTGTATGACTCCACCGAAAGGACTCACCAAAAAAACCTGGAATGGACCACCACCACCGACCGCGATATCGACTTCAAACGCACCTATGCCCGGCCGTATTACACCTTTGCCCTGATCTGGATCAGCCACACCATGGCCCTCAGCAAATTAAACTCAAAAGGGTACCGTTTTAGTTTTAAATATCTGACCCATCTCGGTAAATGGGTGACCGCCAGGCTATTGATGCACCTCATAAAATTGACCAGTTAACATGCAGGATCTGGACCGTCTGTTACAAACCTATCCCCAGGTGGACTTTGTATATCATATCCATACGGTTGTGCCACAATTTGAACAACATTATCTGGCGGTCAGGGGGAAAGTTGACTGGCTATACCCAATAGACAAGCAGATGAATCATGGCTAAAAAACATTTTATTTTTTTTACCCTGATCCTGCTTGCCCTGCGGTTTCTGCATTTCGGTCCTGACCTTGAAGCACCCCACGACTGGAGACAATGTGATACCGCCCACTATAGTCGAGATTTTTACGAAAACGGCCTCGACCTGCTCCATCCCAAAGTGTGTTGGATGGGTAACCGGGATACCCTGGCCCTGGAATTTCCCTTACCCGAAGCGATCGTTGCTCTCGGATACCAGATAACCGGTGAATCGATCCCCTGGGCCAGAATGTGCTTTTTTTTATTTTTTGGGTTAAGTGTTTATTATTTGTACCAGTTCACCGGCTTGTTGTGGGGTACCGGTATGGCCAAAATCAGTTCTATAATCTTTATGGGTGCTCCCCTGAGCTTATTTTATTCCCGGGCCATCCACATAGATTTTTTTGTGGTGTTTTGCACCCATGCCATGGTCCATTATTTTTTGTGTGGCCTAAAAAACAAACGAACTGAGGCCATAATTTTAAGTAGTTTTTTTGCTGCGTTAGCTTTTTTAGTGAAAGCGGCCTATCCATTTTACTGGATCATTCCCCTGCTGTATTATGTTCATCATTTGCGTCAATGGCGCTGGTTTTTATCCCGCAGTTTTATCTTTATGTTGCCCTTACTTTTATTTTTTTGGTGGCAACATCGCGTCTTTACCATAAATAATGCCTCTCCGGACTGGAGTTATATTCTACATTACCATAAAATGATTCAAAGCCCTGGTTGGTATTTTGGTCATTTCAAATTCAGACTCCAGCCTTATCCCTGGTTTATTTTGTTCCTGCGGGGCACCGGAGAAGCGGCCGGATTTGCCGGCAGCATTTTATTAATTTTCGGCTTAATCCGGTCAAAAAGTATCCCTCAGGCCGGATTTTTGTGGTCCTGGTTAACCGGCATAGGCCTGTATATTCTGGTTTTTTTTAATTTAAATGTGGTGCATAATTATTACCAAATACCCTTGGTAGCTCCGGCGGCTGTATTAATTGGTTGGGGCATCCTTAGTGCCGCGCAAAATAACCAGATCAAAATACTCATCATGAGCTCAGCCATAGTCCTGGTTAACTTTATCTATGCCGAAACAAATTATTACCACGTCAGTCATGATCATGTGGAGGCAGGACAGATTATTCAGGAAAACACTCCGGAAAAAGCGCTGGTGATTGTAACCTATGGTAACCTGGATTGCCGCAATCCGAAAATCCTTTACCGGGCACACCGTAAAGGTTGGTCTGTGGAGGAAGCTGCCCTGAATCCGACCGTCCTGACCAGACTTCACCGGGAAGAAAAGGCTGCGTATTGGATTTATATTGGCCAGTCCGTTCCCCAGACTATTTCTGATGCTCTCCCCGGTTCATTAATCCTGCTTAAATCAATACCTTTAAATTCTGTTAAAAAAACAGCTTTTATCTTTAAACTGGTTTAGATCCCTCAATATTGATAAGTACTTCATTAAAACAACGAATTAAAAACCTTCTGCCGGGAACCCTGCGCGATGCCCTGGAGGGCATGGGATATGTTTTCCGGTCATCCCGGTATACGCAGTCATCCCCTCAGGCCACCTTTGAGTTGATTTTTAAGGAGAACCGTTGGTCATCCCAGGAAAGTGTTTCCGGGCCCGGCTCCGGCAAAGCACATGCGGCTATATTTATCCCCAGCCTGGAAAATTGTTTGCGGGAATTTTCCATCAGAACCATGCTGGACTTGCCTTGTGGAGATTTTAACTGGATGCAGGAGGTCCAGCTCGCCGGCATCAATTATACCGGAGCAGACCTGGTCGAAGAATTGATCCTAAAAAATCAGGCTAATTTTCCACAACACCGGTTTATTCGCCTGGATTTACTGAAGGACCAACTTCCTACCGTGGATCTCTTCTTTAATCGCGATTGCCTGGTCCACTTCTCGTTTTATCATATTGCTCAGGCTTTAATAAACATTGGCAGTTCAGGCAGTACTTATTTCATGACCACCAGTTTTTCAGGACAACGGCTGAATTATGATATCCACAGCGGTGATTGGCGACCGCTTAACCTGCTAAGATCACCCTTTCATTTTCCAAACCCCCTGCTCACCATACCAGAATACACCGCGGAAAACCGGTTTGATCACCGGGGGAAAACTTTATGTTTATGGGAGATCCGTACCCTCCGGCCGGTTATTGAAAAATTTTCAAAAAAATACCAAACCTGATGCACCCCTTGATCCAAAAATTATCCCTAAAACCAGGATACATTTTTTTTCTGGTGCCTCTTTTTGTATTAATCATTTTACGACTGTTAGGCTTTGATGGCATGACCGGACAAGACAGTTACGCCTATGTCGATTATGCTAAAAAAATTGTGGAGGGCATAAAAACCGGCACTCATCCGGGTGATTTTTTTTGGCCGGCGGGTTATCCCTTATTAGGTGTTCTCCTTAAACCCCTTATTCCTTTTATGGACTTGAGTCTACAGCTCATCGGGGTCATCAGTTTAGCGCTGACCTTACACCTCATTTATAAATTATTAATACAATTACATGGGCCGGAGCAGAAAAATAGCCCGTTGGCCTATCTGTTTATTTTTGGTCTTTTTACACCCTATTTTTTGCGCCAATCTTTGCTTACCATGTCTGACCTACCTGCCGCAGGTATATTTACGGGTGGGATTTATTACACACGTTATTATGTTCAAAACGGTCAACTAAAGCATTTGTCCCTGGCTGTTTTGTGTTTCTTTTATTCGGCTTTTATTCGCTTTCCTGCCGGTGTTATCGCTCTGCCGTTTCTCCTATGGTTAATTTTCTCCTGGGTAAAACATGGCCACCCTTTCAAGCAGCTGATTGTTTTATTGATTCCTCTGGGTATTGGTGCACTTTATTTTTTTTTCAAAGAAGGTTCTGTATTTTTAACTGACCGATCCTGGTCCATAAACTATTTATTCACCACCGTTTTTCAAACCCGCGAAGGGATTATCAAAACTACTTTCCCGAATATTATCATGGTGTTCAGTCCATTTGCACATTACGGATTTATGTTACCAGGGTTTATCTTTATCCTGCTCGGGTTAAAAGAAATCAGAACAAACCAACTTTTATGGTTAATTGCTGCGTCCTATCTCTTGTACGCCCTTTTTATAGGGAGTTATGAAGGTCAGCAAAAACGGCATCTCATCATGGCCTTTCCGCTGGTATTAATTTTATGCTTTGCCGGATTTAATTTAGTAATTACTAAAATTTCAGCCCATTATCACTCCGTTTTATTTATATTACTCTTAGGTGTACAATTGATCTTAAGCCTACTTTCATTTCAAGGCGTTTATAGCCGTAGCAAACTGGAAAGAACTATTACCAAAGATTTATTTACCAGATTTAAAACAGCAAACCAAGATATCATTCTTTATTCATTTGACATTGATGTCGCTTTAAAAAGTAGAGGCGTACCGATGGATTTTTACAATTTCTGGATGCAAGATTTTAACGAATTTATAGCAGGAGCTTATGTCTTATTTAATGAACATCAGCTCAAAGGTCAGTGGAAAGGTACACGGGTCATGCATAACTGGGAAAATCTGAAAGCCTGGCATCATTTAACGGTGGTAACGGAATATCCCGGGCAATGGAGCCTTTACCAAATTGGCCCTGGAAAAATTAAAGAATAAAAACTATGGGACCAGTACAAAAAAATCAGGTTTTATTATTTAATCCCCGCAGTGCACAAAGTAAACACCGCGTTCCCAATAGTATACTACAGGTGGCCGCAAGCGTTAACGGCAAATACACCTGTCATTTCGTAGATGGCAATCTGGAAAAGGACCCCTGGACAAAAATAGAACAGTATTTATCTACTGGAAATATTAAATATTTTGGCACTACCGTTATGCCCGGACCACAACTACACCAGGCCATTCCCATCTCCAGGCAGATTAAATTAAAATACCCCTTGATCACTCAAATTTGGGGCGGCTATTTTCCATCCAACCATTACCAGGCCGTTTTAACTTCCGGCTACATTGATTACGTTATTGACGGCCCCGGGGATCATGCGTTTCCCTTATTATTAGAGGCGTTGGAACAAGAAACTCCTTTGAATGCTGTACCTAATTTAATTTTTAAAACAGACCACGGTCAGATCCTGCGCACCTCCCGGTCAGAATTGACGGATCAGGATGCCTTACCTCCTTACCCCTATGATTATTACAACACATTCTACCCGATCAACAAATATTTGGCGGCTACATTTCTCGGCAGCCGTACCATGGCCTATCACTCCAGTATGGGCTGCCCGTTCAAATGCGCCTTTTGTGCCGTAGTACCCATTTATGCCGCCCGGTGGAAAGGTAAAAGTGCCCGCCGTATCTTTGAAGACATCATTGACCTGAAAAATAAATACCAGATCAATGCTATCGAATTTCACGACAATAATTTTTTTGTATCGGAAAAAAGAGTTGCCGAATTTTCCTCACTGATAACACCGCACCAAATAGCCTGGTGGGGCGAGGCACGTATTGATACGGTTGACCAGTTTTCTGATGAAACGTTATCGCTGATGCGCCGGTCCGGTTGCAAAATGATTTTTTTTGGTGCAGAAAGCGGCAATGACCAGTTACTCAACTTTATGGATAAGGGTGGTAAACAAACCGGTGAACAAATAACCAGATTTGCCGACCGGATAAAAACATTTGATATTATTCCTGAATTTTCTTTTGTATTAGGTTTTCCGGCCAGAGGCAATCAAACGGTAGAGGATCAGATTACTGAAGAAATAGCATTTATAAAAAAAATAAAAGAAATAAATCCCGCAACGGAAATAATAATTTATATCTACAGCCCTGTGCCCACCGAGGGTTCAAAATTATACACGGAAATCACCAAAAACGGATTTCGATTTCCTCAAACCCTGGAAGACTGGCTTGCCCCATCTTGGACCAATTTTGATTTGCGAAAAAACCCGCTCACGCCATGGTTAAATGCTAAAATAATCCGCAAGATCCAAAATTTTGAAACCGTATTAAATGCTTATTATCCCACAGTTTCTGACACCAAAATTACTCCCGGGCAACGGAGAATTATTTCAGCCTTGTCAGCGTGGAGATACTATTTAAATTTTTATGCTTTTCCGTATGAATTAAAATTTCTGTTAAAATACTGGCTGCGTTACCGGCAACCACAAGAAGAGGGTTTTTAACATGCTCAGCAAGATAATTTTTAAAATTAAGTCTTTAGCCCAGCCATTCCTTTGGCCCATCTATAAATTCTATATGTCCAGGCCCAGATGGTACAACTTTCAACAGATCTCAGTTTTAGTATTGCCTTCCGTATTTCACCCACAGGTATTTATCAGCACCAAGGTTTTATTACACTACCTTCTGCGATTTGAATTAAGCGGTAAAAAACTATTGGAACTTGGCGCCGGCAGTGGTTTAATCAGCCTGGTAGCCAGTCAAAGAGGCGCACTGGTCACCTCCAGTGATATTAACCCGGAGGCCATAGCCGGACTAAGGGAGAGTTACCAAAAAAATAATTTACATGGCCTAACCATCGTATCGGACTTATTTGATCAGCTTCCGCGGCAAGAATTCGACTTCATCGTAATCAACCCACCTTATTTCCCCAAAACGGCAAATAATTATTTGGAGATGGCCTTTTATTGTGGCCCGAATTATGAATACTACCGGAAACTATTCCACCAATTACCCTCATACCTGGCAATAAATACCACCGCCCTGATGATCCTGAACGAAACGTGTGACCGGAAAACAATTGTGGCCCTAAGTCATGAAGCCCAACTAAAATTTGAGCTGAAGTGGACCATCAACCGGTATGGGGAAAAACAGTATATTTATCAAATTCGTAAAGACCAGGTACAATGACCCAAAAAGAGTTAAATGTGCTGTGGATTGTACCGGGATTTGCGGCCGATGAGCAAGACTATAATTGTATTCCGCCTCTTCAGGATCTGGCGCGTGAATTGTCCATGGCGGGCGTAACCCTATTTATTCTTGCCCTGGATTATCCCTATCACACCAATCCCTATTTATGGCACGGCATTCCAGTCCAATCCGCCAATAAGCGCAATCGCCGCTGGGGCAGGGTATGGTATTGGCGGCGCTTGATTCATTACGCTAACAAAATTCAGCAGGAACGACGCATTACCTCTATCCATAGTTTCTGGCTGGGACCATGCTGGTTGATCGGACATTATTTAGCCCGTAAATGGGCTATTCCTCATCGAACTACTTTAATGGGACAAGATGTATTGCCATCAAATCCCTACTTGAAATTATCCCGGTATCTGGGTCATAATTATTTGGTGGCCCTGTCCGCATTTCATCAGAAAATACTGGCGGAAAGTGGAGGTAAAGCGGACATAATTATCCCCTGGGGTTTGCCGGCATCCTTCCCCCAATTTCACAACCAAAAAAAAACGATTGATATCCTGGGTTGCGGTTCTTTAATCACCCTAAAAAATTGGACGTTATGGCTGGAGGTGGTGACCGAATTGTGCGCAAAGTACCCTCATTTGCGGACCGAACTAATCGGAGCCGGTCCTGAACGGGAGACCATAATTAAACATATAATTTCATCTGGGTTAGAAAATCAGGTTATTTTACGCGGTGAATTACCACGGCAAGGCGTTTGGCAAAAAATGGCTGAAACTAAAATACTCTTACACACCTCTACCTTTGAATCCTATGGTATGGTACTCGCTGAAGCGTATGCCCTGGGCTGTCATGTAGTCAGTACACCGGTCGGTATAGTTCCGGAAATGGCCCGTTGTGGAAATACTAAAGACGAATTAGTAGAGATTATAAACGAAATATTAATTCATCCGCAATTAAAAAAATTTTATCCGCCTTTTTCAATTCAAAATACAGCTGGTAAATACCTGCAATTATACCAGGAAAAAATACCACTATTATAACTTGAGGTATTTACGTTTAATCTGTTCCCATTCTTCTTCGCGGTACACGATGTTTTTAAAAATAAATGATTTTAAACAAGAATTACCGAAATTTTTCATGGCATAATGATGTAATCTAAACCTCAACTTATTTTTATACTCCTCAATCATATAGGTTTTTAAAAAAAATTTAAATTTTGTCCAATAAAGGATTAGCTGGTTCAAAATATTTAGTCGACTGTATTGTACGGGAGTAGAATAAGGAGAGGCAGCTATTTCGTCCAACCAAAACCGGTGAAGGAAAGCCAATTGTTCCGGCATAAAAAAAGTATGTCCCTGGCCGACACGCGAACTGGTGACGGGTTTATGCAGATTATGATGTAAGATATACATCTGTTCTTGCTGATCCAGGTAGGATCTTTTATGCTGAAATTCCAGCATACCAGCTTCAAAATCAATATTCATAAATTGACAAACTTCCTCTAGTGTCTTCCTTGGGTTATAAACCAAATCCTCATATTTGATACGAATATGCTCATGACTGGAAAACGTTTTATGCCTATATAATTCCTGCAAACCTCGTTTAACGAGTACCGCCATGGTTATCAGCAATCGGCGGGTCATGGGGATTTTTTTCCCGGCCATCATACCCTTGCACAACGAAGCCATGATATCTATTGGGTCACGAAGCAGGGCGATATATTTTGATTGCGGAAAAATTTCATTTATGGTTGGTATATAGAACAGATTTTCAGGAGTTTTTTCTATATAACAATCGGCTCCTGCCCGAGCGAGGTAATCCCGGATAATATCTTGAAACCAGGTTTCTGTTCTGACCGGATAATCCATTTTTCGCAAGGCCTGCAGGGCAAAACAACCGGCGATGGGATGGTCAAGGTGGCGGGTATAACGGTAAAAATAGTCGAGCATGATCAAGGCCTGATATGGATCGGCAAGCATTTTTTCCGCCTTTAACCGCCATAGCACCCGGCCGGATGAAATTTCCGGGCAAACGGCCACCTGGGAATGATTATCCAGCATCAATTCCAGCATGGTGGTACCCGAGCGTGGCAGACCAAGGATAAAGAAAATCGGACGAGTCACTGTACTATATTTCTCATTAAAAATTGGTCCGGCAAAAAATAGATTCCGGAATTAATTTGATGCACGCCATGATCCACCGCCAGCGGGGAGAAACATAAATTATTTTTTTCCCTGTTTTGAACGCACGAAATATTTGCTCAGCCGCCTGTAGCGGAGAAGTTATCAACCAACCTGGCCATTTATCACCTGAAAGCATATTAGTGCCCAAATACCCGGGTAAAACCGTGAGAACCTGGATGCCCTGCGCGCACAGCTGGTTTCTCAACCCACTCAAATAAACACTGAACCCGGCTTTGGCGGCGCCATAGATGTAATTTTTTTTTCTGCCCCGTTCACCGGCTACCGAAGAAATACCAATGATGGAGCCTGATTTCCTTTTCTCCATCGCCTGCGCTGCCAGATTCAGGATGGACACTTGCGCCAGCAGGTTAGAGCCCATAATTTGCTGAACTTCCCTAAAATCGTTTTGGCCCTGCTCCTGATCACCCAGATACCCAATCGCCGCAATTACCACCTCAGGAGAATTCGGCAGTCCCTGATAAAAGGCAGGATGTGCAGCATAATCCATGCCATCAAAAACGTGCCAGGAGGCGCAAATACCGCAGCGCTGAATTAACTGATTAGAAAACTGCTGGTCAAATTTTTCCGCATATTTTGAGGTGAGCAATAAATTATATCCCTCCTGGGCAAATCTGGCGGCCAAAGCCTGCCCTAATCCTGAATTACCCCCCAGAATCAAACAATATTTTTTAGCGGTTTTGTCTTCATTCGTCATGATCCACAAAAATACATTTTACAGATTTAAACGCTCGGCCAGCAAAGACCGGAACAGAGTCCGATCAGCTACTGCATCGGGGTACATCTTGCGGAAAACTTCCGGCGACAAACGGGCATCTTTAGCCAAATATACCCTGCCCTGACCAGCTAACACAATCTGATCCAAAGCAGTCATCAAGTTAAGCGCGGACGGAGAGGCTTTAAAATCTAAAGCTAAGGTAAAACCTTCCATTGGGAAACTCAAAGGTGACGCACTGGTGGTTGGGCCAAATAACTTCATCGTCGCCAGGAAAACCGGTACACCGGCGGACTTAATCAGTGCAAATATTTGCGCAAAGCCGTGATAACTGGTTTTGAGTGGGAGTACACACTGGTATTGATACAATCCGGCTTTACCAAAACATCTGTTCCAAAACGGGATTTGATCCAGAGGAAAAAAGAAATCGTTCAGGTGCACAATTTTTTCACCTTGGTTATAGCGAGCAGACCAGAGTTTTGCCTGGTGTAACCAGGACTGTATAGATGTATGCATCAGGTCAACCGAGAAACCTCCGGAGCTGATCTTTATTATTTCACGGTAAAACAGCGGTTGAGATCTATAAGCTTTCTGTAACTGATCATATCCCACTGGCCGGCCGCGCGACAGTACACTGTGTATGGCGCCATCTTTGCGTCTATTCAATAAATCCAGCCAGGCTACTTTATATGGGTAATCTGTATTAGCTAACAGGCCTTCATACAGTTGGTGCCAGGAGCGGATCACCAGCTGACTTTGCAGCAGGTACGCCGTTGAAATATTCACCAAATGCAGGGTGGCATTCAGAATAATACCGGTCAGGCCCATACCCCCGCAGGTATTAACATACAATTCACGGTTTCTATCCGGTGAGCAAGCGACAATGTCACCATTGGCCAAAAGAATCTCCATGGCGAGCACCCATTTGGAAAATGATCCCTGACTGGGGTGATTTTTACCATGAATATTCGCTGCAATCGCACCTCCTACCGTAACATATTTGGTGCCTGGGATGACCGGAAGAATGAAACCGGCAGGTACAATATGGGCTAACAAATTAGTTAATGTCACGCCACTTTGCACCTGAATTATCCCGAATTGAATATCAAAAGAAATGATCCGGTTTAAGTGCAGGGTATTAAAGACGGTTTTTTGTAAGGATGCGTCACCATATGAAAGACCGTTACCCCGTGGAATTATTTTTTGCACTTTTCCTAAAACCAATGGTATATCCTCCTGGGTGTCTGCAGAAAAAACGGTGGCCGTTGTTTGAGTATTCATTCCCCAGCCATAAATAATTTTGGACTCCTGACTATACAATTTGGAAGGATATTTAATATATCAACAGATAAAAAGTAACCAACCACCCCACAATGCAAAACTGAATCACCTGATCTTTTAATAACAAATCAATGGGGGTAGATAATTGTGGTTTATAATGTATCAAATACAAATAACGCCAGGCCCCAGGCAAAACAAAAAGAAAGGTATAATAAATATGATCATTGTTAAACCGGCGGGTAACCTCACCCGAAGAACAATATATCAGATAAAGAACCAGAATAAGCCCAACCAAAATATATATTGAGCAGTTAATCACCAGCAGGTAATTTTTATATATGAGTATTTTTGACCGTGGAGATTCGTTTGTCCATAGCAAAATTTCAGCACGTCTTTTGCTCAAAATAAGACTTAATGCCAATAAAAAAGTTAAACCGATGAGCCACATGGATAAAACAACCTCACTGGCTAACGCACCGGCCCATAAACGTAAAATAAAACCAAAACTCACTACAATGAGGTCAAGAATAAATATATTTTTTAAAAACTGACTATACAACAGGTTTATTCCTACATAAATCACCATGGGTAACCACGCTTTAGTAAAAAATAAAGTTACCAACAGACCGATACTCAAAATAAGAAATAAATTAAGTGAAAACGTTCGGCTGATTAATCCCGATGCCATTGGCCGCTTTTTATTCACAGGATGTTCACGGTCGTATTCAAGGTCAGTCCAATCGTTAAAAATATATACTAAAGAGGAAGCAAGACTAAAGCCTAAGAAGATCAGCCAAATGGAAGAACCCCATAAAACTTCCGGAAGCTTTTGTCCAAAAAAGGCCGGGGCAAAAATGAAACCATTTTTGATCCAATGAGCAGGTCTTAAAGCTTTTATGGCTGCTAACCAATTTAAATAGGCCATCGAGGCTATTTCTGTTCTGGTAAATAATTTCGTACAAGATATTTTATAAATTCAATAACCCCAGAATTTATTAACAGCAGGTAATATGGTCCAATTAGTCGATAAATAATTCATCCTAAGTCATTGACCCTCGTCCAATCACTGAGCAGATAATTCTGAAATAATCAAGAATTTGTAAATTTGGAAAAACCAACCCATTCAATTGCTTTGTCAACAGTTAAAAAGATGATCAGCGAGGCCGGCAGGACCCAACTTTTGGTGGTATTCATGGTATATTTTTCGCCCTGTTTATCCGGCCAGATACCCGCCGCGGATAGCTCAAAATCTATATATGTGCCCACTCTGGATCAACACCTGTCAGCGGGAGTAGAAAATCTTCAGGTATTTCAGCAATGGATGAAATGGCAAAATCCCGGTCATGCGCTATTAAATCACCTAAACCAGCAAGCCGCATTACTGCTGGATCAGCGCAGTGCCCTGGTGGCTAAACTGGCTACACCGGCTGACTGGCGCAAACGACAAAAACTAGTCCGTTCTACTTTAACCGGTCTGTTGGGGCCATGGCCCGAACGCACTCCGCTCAGGACGCAAGTGACCGGAACGCTGAGGCAGGCCGGCTTCCGGATGGAAAAAATTATTTATGAGGCCTATCCCGGCGCCCATGTTCCGGCGTGTTTGTTTATTCCTGACCATGTATCCGGCAAAATGCCGGCCGTATTAAATGTTTTTGGGCACAATCAGGAATCATTTCGGGCAGAAATGTACCAGGCCATCATTCAAAACCTGGTTAAAAAAGGCATCATGGTTTTAGCTATTGATCCCATTGGCCAGGGGGAGCATGTGCAACATTATGACCCGACACTAAAGTTTTCCAAAGTTGGATATTCGGTGGAAGAACATTGTTATTCGGGAAATCAGTGTTTTTTAACCGGCACATCACTGGCCAAATATTTTATTTGGGAGGCCATGCGCGCTATCGACTATTTGTGCTCCCAGCCGGATGTGGACCCTAATCGCATCGGGATGACCGGGTTTTCGGGTGGAGGCACCATCACCACCTACGTCATGGCTCTCGACGAACGGGTAAAAGTGGCCGTACCTTGCAGCTGGTCCACCGCTTCCC
>JAYRWN010000103.1:0-3521 GCA_041917975.1 Saprospiraceae bacterium
AGTGGTTTTTTTGATTTTTGTGTCGAATTTGCGTTAGGGCATCAATTGGATTAATTCCAACGCCCCCTGAAAATTATTAATCCAAATCCCGGTATTCCTATCGTGAAATAGGTGAGCAGAAATTAGTTTAATCGGTTGTTCGGCCTTGCTCTTTGCCCTTCAATTATTTGATATTAGTGTCGCTCCACAACCAGATTAGTGATTCAGGTAAAATTGCACCACCATGTTTACCGCTATGTGAGCCTGAACCCTTTTCAAATTTGAAATCATAGTTTTTGAACTTAAATGCAGATTCCATTTGCAAGTTGGCCAACCACCAGTCACCAAATTCAATATTTAAATCATTTGTCCCGTCTTGCAGAAATATTTTTATGTCCTTTTTTTGATTCTTTCTTATTATAGGCGGATAGTTGTGTCCACCCCGGATATCCGTGTAGCTTCCGACATGACTTAGTACTTTATGAAAATAGTCAGGGCGTTGCCAAGCAGCCGTAAAGGCGCAAATGGCTCCTGAGGATATTCCGCCTATCCCATGCATTTTTCGATCGCCCGATATGTTATATTTCTTTCTTAACTCTGGGATAATTTCATCCAGCAGCATCGTCACATATTTGTCATTGAGTACATCATACTCATCTGCTCTATTACTTGCATTCCATGGTTTAGCAGGATATTCTTTTGAACTATGCCCAGGATTTATAAATAAGCAAATTGTAATTGGTAATTTTTTCTGATAAATGAGGTTATCATATACGATGGGAACTCTAAAATCTCCTGCTTCATCAACATAGGCTTGTCCATCCTGAAAAACCATTAGAGCTGCAGGTTTCGTTGAATCATATTGTGCCGGCACGTACACATAGTATTCCCTGAACGTATTACGGTATAGTTTACTTTCCCACTCATACTTGGTAACCACTCCATGGGGAACTCCGGACTGTCGTTCAGAATCAGGGCCAAGTTTATAAGCGGAGTCCTGCGAAAATACCGTCTGTGCAACAACAAGTATGATTCCAATAATTCCAATAATAAGTTGACGTGTCATATTACTTCAGTTAATAAGTTCGTTTCATTGGTAATATTAATTCTTCACTATTTCTGAAATCTTTTGTCGCCGTTGCCTACAACGGTTCGGGTATTGCCGAAGTGGTGGCATTTTAAAAACTTCAGTTCAAATATAGCATAAAAGCTGATAGAAGCACATCAGTTGATTTACTTCCGTCAGCCTCCATTTTGGCCATACCATGTTATGCACAGGACTGCTATATTATCATTGTCCTGATTTACTTATAGCAAACAACAACACCAAATCCCGGTGCGTTCAGTTTTTTGAGTTCAGTTTTTTGAAACCCCGCTTTTTTTGTAAAGGTGTCTATTTCATTTTTTGAATATGTTTTTCCGCCTGCTTGATGCAATAGGTTTAATGCCATGTATGAAGTGGTAGCTTTTGACAATTGTGAACTACCTCCAATACCCTTTATCTGGTCGAGTATAACATACATACCCCCGTTATTGAGAGAACTGTAAACCTTGTTTGCCAGTGTCTCATTTTCGGATGGATTAAGTCCGTGAATGATATTAAAGGCAAGGATGATGTCAACATCTGTCGGAAGCTCATCTTTCATAAAATCGGAAGGAAGAAATGTAACATTTCTCGAAGCATTATTTTGTGCAATGCATTCATCAGCGTATTTTTTTACCGGTGGAAGGTCAACTATCGTTGCTTTTAAATTTGGATTTCGTTTACATAGCTCAATGCTGTATAAGCCATGCGAACCACCAAGGTCAAGCATTTTTGTATGTGTTTTGGATACGGGTATTTTTCCGGGAATTTCCTTAAAATTTGTTCTTGAAATATCAATCATTGCTCGCGAAAACAACTCCCATTCGTAGTCGGTCATTTCCTCAAGCATGTTTGACTGTGGCCTTTTACCTAAACGGATTGTTTCGTCCAAGTGGATATACCCTTTGTATAGATAATCGCAAAACAGAATGAAATGACGAAAATTGTTTGGCGATTGAGGGGATAGGTTTTTGAATCCTCGCTTTGTAAAAGCATACTGAGTTCCTTTTTTCTGTGCATATCCAAGTGCATCTAAGCAATCGAGAATTAATTCAGCACCTACTTCACTTACATTCGCTCCTTTTGCAATGCTATTAACATCTTGGAACGCCATTGAAAGTTGGTCTGCAATTTTCAACTTAACCGCACTCCCCAGTGCAAAGCCAAGTCCTACGGACGATGATGCGTCCGCAAAAGGGTGAGGGATAATGTCGTTCGACAAAAGTATTTTTTCGATTAAGGAGAATTTGTAAATCATGATATTGTCATTTAAAGAGTAATAAACAGCAAAGATGCAGGTTGGGAGAAGATTAAAAATTGTATAATTCGGACATTCTTATACGATAATATGTCCGGGCAAATCAGCATTTGCCTCTTGATACTGTTTTGGTGTGAGGTCAGTATAGGATTTAAATTCACGAATAAAGGGAGATTGGTCGTAGTAGCCGCTTCCAAACCAATCTCGGTAAGTGTTTGTTTTGAATGGTGAAGAAGGTGCAAACAGTTAAGATACTTTTTGTAGAAAACAAATTCTTCTGTATTCATCCCTAACCAATCTTGTGAAAATCGCCTGAGTTGTCGGTCAGATAGCAGATTTCTTCACCCTTTTTTTCACTGTTAGGTTATGATTACAATTTAAACTCAGCAACTTTAGACTCTGCTTATTGAATAAAGAAAATTGTTTATTAGGAACTTTTTTTCTAATCCACGCTAATATTATTCCGACCTGTTAGTTGAATACCTGATTGTAAAACAATTCATTTGCTAAGTTGTGGAGCTGCGAGCAAATTTCTTTCCCCTCGTAAATACTGTTGTTAAACTACTTTGCTGAAATATTAAAAAGCAGTCGAAGTCCGATCCAAAAGACTTTAAGCTCCCTTAATGTCCTACTCTGAAGTGGCTCACCTTGCCCCGGACTTTGAACCTTTTATCCCCCTCGGATGGCTCACTTTACTCCGGAAAACTCAGCCAGGTGGACGAAGCACACTTGGTTTATAGGGTGTGTTGCAACCCAGGTGCGTAGGGGACGAAGGGAACGGTGGGGTGACTTCTCGATTATAGAGAGTCATTATTTTGCATGACTTCTTTCAAATAATCTAAGTTTTGCATTACGGTAAATGTATTGGGGTGCTCATTACCTAACGTTTGCCCAAATATTATTTTTGCTTTTTCTAATAATTCCTTCGCGCCCTGATAATCTCCGAGGTCTTGAAGTACTACTGCCAGATTCGAATAACTAACTGCCGTGGTTGGATGCTCGGGGCCAAAATTTTTCTCATCTGATATTTTTGCTTTTTCTAATAATTCCTTCGCGCCCTGATAATCTCCGAGGTCTTTAAGTACTACTGCCAGATTCGAATAACTACCTGCCGTGTTTGGATGCTCGGGGCCAAAATTTTTCTCAGCTGATATTTTTGCTTTTTCTAATAATTCCTTCGCGCCCTGATAATCTCCGAGG
>JAYRWN010000104.1:0-5722 GCA_041917975.1 Saprospiraceae bacterium
GCAATTCCTGGTTTTCTGGTGAATTTGCGGCCGGCCCTTTATTGCGCTATCAAGTGAGTTCCTACCCAACGACTTATGGTTTTACCACTACACCAGATGGATGGTCTTATTATGATCAGCAGTTTTTAGAAGACCCTCAGCGTTTTTCCGTTGGTTGTCAGGGAGAATTAAAATTTGTGTTTACAATTTGTAAAACCTGGCAAACTGGTCTTCGGTTGGGAATTCAAAACGACACCCATGGTGACATTTTACCTTTTACAGGACTATTTATAGGCAAAATAATGGCATCTTACCATCGATGATTCAGGATATATTGAATAAGAGTATTCGTTGATGAACGACTACAATGGCTTATTCATTATAAATACTAAAATCACTATTCATACCTTGTATAATTATCCTTATGGTCTTTCAAATTAATCAGACCTAAAAATACCCTGATAATTTAATCACGATTAAAGTCAACTTATAACTTAAACTCATTTAATCCACCGGTTAACGGGATGACCTTGCCTTTCCACCGGAATAATCCGCCGGTGGACTGAGGCAAAACAATACTCACTGTCCACTGCTGGTCTGTTTGCCGGTAATGCACCTGGATTTGGCCATCGGGATGCGGCATTTCTGCTTTTACATCCGTTAACAGGCCCAGGTGTGGTTCAATAATTACTTCTTTAAATCCCGGGGCGCCGCTATCTATGCCGGCTACCACTCTTAGAAATTCGATATTTGGGCTGGACCCCCAGGCATGACAATCCGACCTGGCCAAATCTATTTCTGAAATTTCTGCCCAGGTCGTTAAACCCATTTTAATGTTTTCGCGCCAGGTATCCAACCAGGACAGGTAATCGTTACCTAATCCTGCTTTGACTAACGCCAGGTGCATGTAATAACGAAAATAAATGGATGCCGGCGCCAGCTGTTTCTCCGTCATTAATTTTTCCGCCAACTGCTGGGTTTGCGCTCCAAAGGTTAATCCCGATAAAATAGCCAGCGTATTTGCGTGCTGGCAATAGGTTTTTTTCTCCTCGGTATCCGCAAACAATTGTTTGGCATCATCCCAATAATGTTGGATGATCGCAGACTTAAGTTTAGCGGCTTTGCTCCGGTAATCGGCTGCTAGCTCGGCATAACCCAAATTCTCCTCCAACTCGGCAGCAAGCTGATAAGTCCACATCAGCGTTAAATCCAGTACAGAGGAATATCCGGATGCACTCCGGGGAGCCATCCCCATCTCCCATCGTTTTTCCGGTTCGGTTTTATCCACCCAGTCGGTAAAATTCCAATAGGGCACAAATTTTAGCCGGCCATCCACTTGTTGATATTGTTGAAACCACGCCAGAACTTGCCTCGACCCAGGCAATTTATTCCTGACAAAATCAGCATCCGGCCGGTACATCCAATAATCGTGAAGCATCTGTATCCACCATAATGAAAAGGTGGGAATCTCTTGCTTCAGATCAGTCGGATACCTGCTGAGAGTAATCCCTTCTGCCAGGCGGGAATAATCCATCAGATCCAAACCGTGACGGGCCAGCCGATCATCACCACTATTATAATAAGAAACGAGCGCTTGAATTCGGGCATCGCCAATATATTGCAATTGTTCGTAATAAGGGCAATCCATATAGGTTTCAAAAGCGCACAATCGGGCGGTCCGCCAGCCTATATCCATAATCGTTTGATGTTCTTCGGAGCCACTGATAAATTGGGCATTTTGTTTAAAGGGGTAACCGGTAAAAGTGCTATAAATATCTTCGATAACCAGGGGTTCAACTCCAGTCCTTACCACTAATTGTATATACCGGTAGGTCCTCCACCACAAAGACGTGAACTGTTGATCTAATGATCCGTCACTGATCAGACTATCCTTTTTACCCACAAAAATTTTGCCCTGTACCTCATCCCGATGTCCTTTTGATAAACGAGGCATCCAAGATTGAGTCAGATCTTCCCCGCGATGGATAAACATCGATTCTGCATAACTCAGAGATATGCCTGCCCCTTTGCCTTTACTAAAAATCAAGGTCGGATAGGCATTGGTTAAATACCCTTGATCAAGGATAAGGGTAGCTGTGGATTTGGCGGGAACCGTGAGTGATGCTTTGTTCCGGGGAAATGCAGGTGGTGCATTTACTCCACTGGCTTGACGTAAGGAAGCTAACCTTTGCATGGACATTTCCATGGGAGGCAAAGGGGAAGGCACTAACATCCAGCCGGTGGCATTTACGGAAGCCTGTTTGGTCAGTCCAGGAAATAAAGTTCTGGCCGGCTGCCAGTTTTGATCGTTATAATCAGGTTTTTCCCAACCTTTTAAATGTTTTTGCATGTGAATTAACTCTCCGGGCCCGGCCACATAATAACCATGTACCCGGGGCCGTAAAGGTTCGTAACTTAAGTCCTGAGCCACCTTCCAATTCGCCCCGGTATTGACCACTTGTTCGACGGCATCATCCCCTTGCAGGATGAAGCCGGTCATAAAACTTATTTGGGCCTCCGGTTTTGACAAGCCGTCGTTCCAGACCACTGCAGCCAGGGTATTTTGACCAATAGTCAGGTACCCTGCTAGGTCCACCGTTTCAAAATTCCAATGATAAAGATCCCCCCGGGTCGGGCCTAATGAGACCAATTGACCATTGACAAAGAGCTTATAGCGGTTGTCCGCGGATACATGTATAATAAATTTGGAGGGTAATTCCTGGAGGGAAAATGTTTTCCTGAATTTATAAACGCCATAGGAACGCAAGGAAGGATCACTGTTAAAAGACCACATCCCGGCGGGTTTACCAGGACCAGTAATCCATTGGGCTTTCCACACCTGAGTGAGTAATTGGTTATTAATTTGTGCTTGGAGATGACTACTTACCAAAGCATTTAAAACTACCAAACATAAAAGACACTGAATTCTAATGCACATAGTCTGATTTTTAACCAAAAGAATAATCGAGCCAAAATTTAAACTAAAAATATGTAACCGGGACTTCTTCGGGTGAAGTATTCTGGGGTTTAGGAGACTAAATAAGTTTTTTTCGATAATACGATTTAGCGTAATGCACTATACGCATTCGATTTTTCACTTTATTTAACCTTAAACAACTCGGACTTTTTATGGGCTTCGATCATCAGTCGCTCCATCTTTTTAACCAAAGCGGGATTTTGAGCAGCGACATCCTGGGACTCTGACAAATCTGTTGTCAGATTATACAATTCTATTTGATTGCCTTTATTTTTCTGACGTACCGCTTTCCAATTTTTATAAGCGATAGCCTGATCAAACCCCCGTTCATAAAATTCCCAATATAAATAGGGATGAGAACGTCGTTGTTTTTGACCACAAATCAACTGATTGAAGGATATCCCGTCAATGTCCTTTGGGACTGGCTGGCCTGCTATTTCCATTAAAGTAGGTAGGATGTCATAATTTGCCCAGGGCTCATCGATCTGTTTACTCTGTTTTAGCCGGGGACCATTGATGATGAAGGGCACCCTGATACCCCCTTCATACAAATCGCGTTTAAACCCACGCAATGGTCCGTTGCTATCAAAAAATTCTACCGTGCGTCCACCTTCCTGGTGCGGTCCATTATCAGAGGTAAACATGACATAGGTGTTTTTATCCAATCCTAATTCTGCCAACAGATCGAGCAGTTCCCCGACATCGGCGTCCAATTGATGGATCATGGCAGCAGTATGGGCATTGCCCTGAGTCTGGGTGCGGTAGGAGGGGTATTCATTACCCACCCTGAAATTAGCATTGGTAAAAGGGTTTTCTTCTTTAAAAATACTGGTTCCGTCAGACTTAACAAAAGACGTCAAAGCTTCGGCCGGAGCCCGCATTTCAGCATGAGGCATAGTTATAGCCCAATAGAGAAAAAAAGGTTTTTCATGCGGTTCACGGACATATTCCAGGACTTTCTCAGCGAGAAAGGTATGGGTATGCACCGCAGTATCCATCGGATATTTTATACTCTGTCCATCTTTTATCGTCCACAGATGATCCGTTTGAAAACGGTGTGCATGGACATGATGATTATAACCGATAAATTTATCCCAGCCTTGTTTTTCCGGGGATCCTGAATTATCAGCTTGTCCGAGGCCCCATTTCCCGAACATAGCCGTTTGGTATCCGGCCTTTTTTAACAATTTAGGCAAGGTTTGTTCATTCGCTCGGAGGGGAAATTCTCCATTACCGCGGATGTAAGCATGCCCCATGTGCATCCCTGTCATTAAGGCATAGCGCGATGGTGCACAAACTGTACTGCCGGCATAAAACCGGGTGAATCGCAGGCCCGATTTGGCCATTGCATCCAGACGTGGAGTGGCAATGATCTTCTGTCCATAACATCCTAAATCGCCATAGCCCAAATCATCAGCTAGGATGTAAATAATATTTGGTTTTGGTGCGGAATACAATTCTCTGGATTTGCCCGGACCATTCCCGAGAACTATAAAAAAAATGGTTAATGTCCATAATCTTTGCTGCATAAGACCGATCTTTATCCAGGACTAAAATTATGAAAAAAAAATGGCTGGGAGCATTTGTAAACCAATCCCTTGTTTAGCCAGGCCTCTGGCCAGATGGTTTTTTTGGCTTCTCGGAGGCTTATTCGTCATGTGCCATACGGATAGAAAAACGTATTCAAATGAAGACCACTATTTAGCTGATGAGTCCCTAACTTCTTCATGGCCGGCTTACGGTCGTACGCACAGTGAACAACGCTTCAGTCCTTTGAATGATATCAACATAAATAACGTAAATCAACTGCACGTAGACTGGTCAGTGGATTTACCGGATAAGGGCGGCTTGGTTTCTACCCCCCTGGTCATCGATGGCATAATTTATTTCACCGGAACCATGAATATCGTCAGGGCTTTAAATGCGGTAACCGGGGCAAAAATTTGGGAATATGATCCTGAAACAGGTTGTAACCTTGGTTTAAGACGCATCAGCGGATGGTCTCACAGCCGGGGTATTTCTTATTATGCAGGTAAAATATATTTAGCCACCTGGGATGGTCGTTTGATAGCCCTAAATGCCAAGAAGGGTCAGCCGATCTGGACAGTTCAGACCGTCGACAAGGACAAATGGTATAATATTACCGGGGTTCCCAAGGCTTTCAAGGGCAAAGTGTTGATCGGGAATGGCGGATCGGAGGGTGGACCGGCCCGAGGCTATGTTACTGCCTATGATGCTGAAACCGGCCAATTTGCCTGGCGCTTTTATATTGTTCCCGGCAATCCGGCTGACGGATTTGAAAATGAAGCCATGCGCATGGCAGCTAAAACCTGGACCGGTGAATGGTGGAAACTTGGCGGAGGAGGCAATAGTTGGCACGGGTTCACCTACGATGCCGAGTTGGACCAACTTTACATTGGCACGGGTAACGGTGGTCCGTGGAATCGTCAGGTGCGCAGCCCACAGGGAGGAGATAATTTATTTCTATCCTCTATTGTCGCCCTCGACCCTGATGATGGCAGCTATTTATGGCACTATCAAACCACCCCAGGAGAAAGCTGGGATTACAACTCCAATATGGATATAGTCCTGGCTGACCTTAATCTTCAAGGTGAGCCAGTCAAAGCAATTTTGCATGCACCTAAAAACGGTTTTTTTTATGTCATTGATCGCACGAATGGCCGACTGATATCTGCCAAACCGTTTGTGGAAACGACTTGGGCTTCACACATTGACTCCCTAACCGGTAAGCCGGTGGAAATAACA
>JAYRWN010000105.1:0-5242 GCA_041917975.1 Saprospiraceae bacterium
ATTAAAAATTTAATAATGAGATACACAATTGTTTTACTAGTAGGAATAATGCTGGCTACGGCTTGCGCAAAAATTTATCAGGCACCCAATTTTGAGCGCGCTACCAGAAGTCATAAAACCGTAGCCATCCTGCCTTTTGAAGTGAATATTAATGCCAAAAACCTGCCCAAAAATGTCACTCAGGAGATGATTAAGGCCGACGAAGAGCAAACCGCTCTGAATGCCCAGAATCAGGTGTATAGTTTTTTTCTCCGGCAGTTGTCGCGCGGAAATTATACGGTCGAGTTTCAGGATATTGATAAAACCAATGCGCTTTTGAAAAAAGCCAATCTTCCGGATGCGGCCAGTTTAACCACTAAATCCAAAGATGAAATAGCCCAGACATTAGGGGTGGATG
The DNA here is from genome assembly GCA_041917975.1 of Saprospiraceae bacterium. GTDB lineage: Bacteria > Bacteroidota > Bacteroidia > Chitinophagales > Saprospiraceae > JAYRWN01. The sequence continues at coordinate 398 of JAYRWN010000105.1, forward strand.
CCGTCATCTCTGGAAAGTTAGTGATGGAAAAACCGATGAAAGATGGAGCAGCCATTGTCGTTGGTGTGCTGATCGGATTTTGGCTTAACACCAACCAGGTGTTTACCACCCTCACCGTTCATGACGGCAAAGAAGGTAAACTGTTATGGAAATACGACTGGACCGCCAGTGGCAGCGTGGGTACCAGTACCGAAACCCTGATCCGGCAGTTGATGCGCAATGTGTCCAAAAAGTTTCCTTATCAGGTGGAGAAATCTTAGGCTGAGTGGATAAAATTTGGTCAGCTTTTTTAATTCGTAGTCAAAGGACTTTTCCGATTTAATGACAGGTATTTCGCCCCATTTGTTATAACCATCTCGAAAGGGTGCTGATAAATTGTTTCAAAAGTCCCCTGACATCGCATGGTAGTCCGCATTACGACACACCTTTTTCAGGCCGCAAAATCCTCTTTGCCCTGCTGTAATAAATACAGGCGGCTGTATTTTAAAAACACCTCGTAGGTTGCGGTGCAGCAGATAATCCAGCCATAGATACCCCCCCGGAATCCGCCCTTAATTACAAAAGCTTTGATAAAGCGGGCCACGGCTTTGATGATGATCATCGGCCAGGCAATTGTTTTACCCTGCTGATAAAGCGCCCTGGCCGCCATGATGCTGTATTTGTTGGCGCGTTGGATGTGTTCACTCAGGGTATAATAACTAAAATGCAACAGATGTCCCGGTAAACGGGTGATCAATGCCTGATTATCGTATAACTTAAAACTTTCATGAGGGTTGGTGCCGGTCCAGCGGCCGGCCCCTGCTGACCACAGTCGCAGTTTGCGATCCGGATACCAGCCGCTGTGTCTAATCCACTGGCCACCGTAATGACTAAGCCGGTTCATGGTGTAAGCTCCGGGAGTTTGCCTGGTTTTCACTTGAAGGACGGACTGTTGTAGTTCTTCGTCCAAGGCTTCATCGGCATCCAGGGATAGAATTAGTGGATAACGGGTATGAGTGGCCGCCCAGTTTTTCTGTTCAATGTACCCTTCGAAGACATGTTCTATCACCCTTGCGCCCATAGTGATGGCCAGCTCCCGGGTACGGTCGGTACTGAATGAATCCACTACCACCACTTCATCTGCCACGGATTTCACCGAATCCAGACACCGGCTGATATTGCGTTCCTCATTAAAGGTGATGATGACTACCGAAAGTTTTAGCATCCTGCAAAGAAAAGGAATTTAAGGTATGTAGTATTGTATGCAGGTGGATTTGTAAAGAGGCCTTGGCGAATAACATTTTGGAAGCAGGCTTTTGGCCTGGGTGACTCATCATTTTTCATGAACCTCAGTGTAGGGTCTGTCATCCATAAATACGCTCCATCCTTTCCTGAATGATGGCTTTGTATTGTTCTTTATAATCGGCGGTTAAAAAACTGGCGTCAATAAACTTTACCCAAGCAGTCCATGATTTTTTCATTTTTTGGAAAATATTCTCCTGCTGTTTTAATTCTATTTTAAAGGTTTTCATGGCAGCTTCAAAATCGGTTTTTCTGATTTTATTCTTTTTACCATTGAGGGTTAAAGCCAATTCCTCTTTATCAGCGGGATTCACCAGCTTGGTATTCACCAGATCATAGGCGGGTGATAAGGTCAAACCTATGTCTCCGTGATAAAGTAGGGAGAAATTTTTTAAATGCATATCGGCATTTCCCGTGATAAATGAGAAAAGAACCAATTCAAAAAAATTAACCACGTCCAGACCCGGAAAAACCGAGTACTTTAAGATAGTCCTGGCAATCTGCTCATGACTCCCATGGTATTTATCCTCTGTTAGTCGCTCAGTTAATTGACACATGTCTTCCATCGCTAATTTTTTTTTCCGGACGCGATCCATTCTTTTTGTCAGGTAAGCCAGGTGACCTGATTTCATGCGGAGCAGTCCATGCGGAGCGGTTTTTATTTTGGCTATTTGAGCTAAATGCATCGTCAGATCTTCCACCTCCGGTAACTGTGGATACATTGCAGATGGTGGTTTTAATATATAACCTCCCCATAATCCGACAATAGTGAACTTTTTTTTGGTGCTATCCTGCTCTCCTGCGGTGATATGTAGAGACAATTTGGCCTGTACACCAGTTACACTGGTCTGGCTCTGGATTACTTCTCTGGCCAAAGACTCCAGGTCTGCGAAGGCGTAGGGCATTTCCGGAGGAAGTGGCTCACCAAATAGTCTTTTTGAGCATGACTTATGATATTCATTGGTCCCATCCGGCAGAAATTGATAACAGATCAGGCACCTGTTCATGAGTTTATGTTGATCTGTTCTATACTTACTGCCCCGATACAATCTTTACAGCAAACCAGTAATAAGCCCATCCGATCCCGGGGGTTGAGTTTCCAGTTCTTTTCGGCAACCATCAGCAGCCAGCCTTCAGGGATCAAACCGTCAAAAAACGGGAAGAGCACCGGGGAGGTATATGTTTCACTTTTGAGGGGTAGGGTTAGACTGACCGGTCGTGCTTGAGGTCCAGCTAAATAAGCCTCATCATACCGGAAATGGTACCCCGCTTCATCCTGGGTGAGCCATCCAGCTACTTGTTCTTCGATTTTTACCTTAGCTTTTCGCATTGTAAATAATTTCAGGTCAGGGATGCTCGTTTGAATCTGGTTTTCGCGGCACAGCGCCTACTTCATGACCAAACAGAAATAAAACCTGATTCACTTTATCGAGCCTTAATGTCTGCTTGCCTTGTTCCAATTCGCGAATAAAGCGTAAACCGACCCCAGCTTTTTCGGCCAATTCAGGTTGGGTCAGTTTTACGGATTTCCGTTTTATTTTTACAAAATCTGCCAAATTCATCAAGTATACCCTTTAGGGTACAAAAATAGGTTAAATCTTCTAAATAACACCCTTTAGGGTATAAATAATTGCATATTAACCAAAATATACCCTTTTGGGTATAAAATATTAGTAAATATTTATAAATATACCCAAAAAGGTATAATAATCAGCGATAAAGTGGTTGTCACCAGGTAGATTATGGCTTACCGGTGCTCATGATTTACCAGATGCGCGGCAGGATGATTTTCCTTTTTTCCGGATAATCCGGGAAAGTACGCCGGTACCAGCGGTGGTGATCTTTGGCACGGGGCACCAGGTTCACCGTGGTCCACACCGCAAAGGAAAGTGCGGCCGGATTCCAGCACAGCAGGGCAAAACCCCACCACTGCACCATCTCGCCGAACAGATTCGGACAGGATATTTGCTCGAACAAACCGCCATAGGGTATTTTATACCCGGTCTCACCGGGACGCCGTAGTCCGATCAGGGTTTCATCGGCCTTAAAATTAATGATTGCACCGCTGAGGAACAGGATGGTGCCGCCCACAAACCGCATATCCTTAAACCAGGTCAGCGGGTAGTCCCGGAAGTTGCCGAGCCACAGACCATTGATGGAACCGTTAATGAGATTAAATACAACCGCGGCGAAGACAATGGCTACCGGGATGACTTTCCCCTGCGTGTGGGTGCGCCAGGGAAATATCAGGCTGCGATGAAGGTAATGGCTGACAAAGAGCCCGAAGATGACCCAAAAGACCGCCGTTTTTTCCGCCGTACCGGTCAACACAAAATATACGAACAGTACCAGGACGGGCAGCTCCATCAAGGTCCACCCCCAGCGGTTGGACATCACCGGGCCGAACGTCGCCGTAGTATGGCGTCCATAGGGCGCGGTAATTCTCATCAAGAAGGGAAAAGCCACAAGGCCGCACCCCAGCCAAAGATAGACCGCAAGGTCCAGCCAGTGCAGATTCATTGCATGAATGATTGATTTTTAAACCATTGCAGGGTATCCCGTACCGTGTCGGCGATAGGTCGCGGGGTAAAGTCCAGATACCGGGTCGCTTTGGCTTGGGAAATCCTTGTATGCCCGGTAGCTAAGATATCTATAGATTCACGGGTGTAGAGCGGTGGTTTCCCGGTGAGGGTACTAAAAGCGCTCACCAGCGGTTGGACTGCTTTGGCTACTCCCGGAGGCACCATCACAAAAGGGAATGCAGAACCCTTCACGGCGTTGACCAGGCCGGAGAGCTCCCGGAGGGTCTGATAGCGCCCGGATAAAATAAATTTTTCTCCTGGGCTAAACGCCTGAAACCGGTTGATCAGCCGGCTGGTGGCCAGAGCCACATCCCGCACATCCACAAAATCGTAACCCCCCTGCATTAAAAAAGGCAGGCGCCGGCGGTACATGCTGATCAAAGCCTGGCCGAGCAGGGAAGGGTAAAAGTCGTATGGTCCCATGACCGAAGTCGGGTTGATCATGACCGCCTGCAAACCCTGGTGATGAACGGCCTTGAGGACCATCTGTTCACCCAGTACTTTGGATTTTTCATAAGCGGTACCATCATCACCTACCCAGGGGCGCTGTTCGTCCAGCGGTTCGTCCCGGGGTTCCACCTGCAGGCTATGGATGGAACTAAAGTGGATCAGCGGCAGCGGCTGAGGGGTGGAGAGACAGGCTTGGATAGTCTGACGGGTTATGGCCGTGTTTTCCGCTAACACGGATGCGGCCTCTTTTTTCCATATGCTGATTTTGGCGGCCAGATTGATAAGCAGGTCTGCGTCTTGCACTAGCCGTCCCATGACTGCGGCATCCCGGGCATCACCAGGTACTTTTTCTACGGGCAGGCCCTGCAACGAAGCCGATTGCCGGTGCACCAAGGCCTTTACTATTTTACCCTCGTCGATCAACTGCCGCACTAAAGCAGCACCTATATGGCCGCTGGCCCCGGTGATGGCAATAACTTGCATGTGCGGCTTAAGGCTCCGGATTAAATCGCCGGCTGGGATATTGATGTAC
>JAYRWN010000106.1:0-15396 GCA_041917975.1 Saprospiraceae bacterium
TTAATGCCAGCCTCACGTAACTCCAGGGATTGGCTAGCAGAAAGTGTGCCATTCAAATCACCCATCTTTATACCGATAAAGTCCATAGACTTCATGTCCTTTTTAAGGTTACTTACTGACATAGTACCGGTAATGGCTTCGCTAAATGGATTCGCAGGATTCTTAAACTGATAATGGGCATCCACAAACCGCCAGCTATGCATATGGTCTGGTGTGTTTTCACCTTTGAGTAAAATTAAATTACCAAGTTCGAAGACATCCTGGATATCTAATTTATTATCGCCATTAATGTCGGCGGCCAATAATTTATAAGGTGAGGTAATCAACTCTTTTCCGGTAACATGATTAAACAATGCAATATAGTCTTGTGAATTTACACCTTCCAGCATATCGACCTCTTTACTGGGGATGATGGTGATCTTATCCTGGGCGTTAAATTTACCGGAAGTATAAGCCCCCTGAGTCGTCGTGGTCACCGAGCTCATTTTATGGTCGGTTTGTTCGAAAGTGACTAAGGCATTGGCTACCGGTAATTTGCCCTCGGTAGTGATATTACCGCTGATGGTAAAATTACCGACAGTAGTGTCCTTCGGGCACATACCCAGATTATCTTGTAAGATAACATAGGTGGTACAAACTGCAGAATTGCCAAATTCATCTGTTATGGTGATATAAACCGTATTGGTATCCAGATTCTCACAAGTAAGCTTCTTCGGTGAAATACTGAATTTCAGTTTATTCTTTGGCGTAATATTATCATAAGATCCGGCATCAAATTTTTTAGGATCCAGGAGGGTGTAAACGCCATCGCTATGCCAACCTATGCTGGTGACAATACCATGCAAACAGTACGGCGTAGGTGGTATTTTATCCACGACGGTTATTTTTACTTTACACTTTACTTCATTGTGACAGCCGTCAAATGCTTTAAAGGTCACCCAATGCACACCGATGGGGTAATGGCCACTGGCATCAGCGCCGTCATCATCGGCATATTTACTATCGTTAGTGATGGTCACTTTGTCACTGCATCCGGAATCACTAGCCCATGCTTTGGCCTTATCCAGGTCCACATAAGCTTCCGTTTCATGGCCATCTACATCCACGGTGATATCATCCGGGCATTCCAGTTCAGGGCCATACCCATGACCACCGACGACTTTGATGACCTGCTCATAAGTCCAGATACCGTCATCATGACCATGATTGCCATAGCCGTAATGGTTATTATGTGGGTTATAGGTACACCAATCAATAACCGTCCAGGTGCGCAGGATCTTGTAACAGAACGCGGCATCACCCCACGGGTAGAAAATTTCGTCACGGAAACTGTAAGCCAGCTTGGCGCATCCGACATGCTCGTGATAAATGGGATAATTATAAAACTTGGGCAGTTGTTCGGGATGCGTTTTTTCACAATCGGTTGTTTCAAAATCCTTGGGCCACCATTTTACCGGGCTACCGTAAGCTCCGGTACGTGGCTTAACCCACACCCAATAGGTACATTCATACCACTTACCGCAGGCATCAGCGATTTTCCAGGTAACGATGACTTTTCCCTGACCACACTGGTCTAAATGTTCTTTCACATAGGGGCCATGGATTTCATAATCGTCATGGTAGCCCCAAACTTTGGGTTGTTCATATTTGATGTAATGCAGCTCATCACAATACACCCAATCTTCTTTCGGACATTCGATAGTCAATCCCGTACCATGGTTCGTATTATACCTTGGCTTGACATAGATGGTCTGATAACAATAATGGGTTTTATTGTAGTGGTCTACAATTTTCCAGGTTACTTTGATGTGTCCTTCCTGGCAATGGACATGTTCGTCAAGCCAGGGACCATAAATGTGATAATTGTAATAACTCTTGACATATGGTTTTTCATAATCCAGATAATGCAGGTCTTCATAATAGACCCACTTATCCTGGGGACAGGTGATCTCAAAAGCAAGAGCCCGAATGGGCGCCATAACAAAGAGGATAAACATGATGATCCACCGTCCAGTAGTCATCGTCAGTGAGGTTAAGTGTAAAGTTCTCTCCATACAAATAGGCCTTTTTAGCGGTAAAAAAATAATAAAATCGTCTTCAGGAAGAGTTAAGGTAATTCGAATGGAAAAATAGCAATAATTATACGAGGTGCTACATAAGTATAGAATTTTAACGTATTCAGGAAATTTATATAAGTAAATAGTGTAATAGAAAAAGCCCCCCTCCAAACTTTCTTGGAGAGAGGCCATCCCAAAAACCGATTTTAAATCGTTAAATCAGTCTTCTAATTTTTATCAATTAATGAAAACCATTTTACGTGTGGTGGTGAAGGCTCCGGTTTCTAACTGATAGTACAGAACACCAGTTGCACTCAGTTCTTTACCGTTCACCTTCAGTTCATTATAGCCTTGGTTAAATGTCTTCTGAACCACTTTCAGTATCTTTCCGTTCACATCGAGAATCTTTATGGTTGCTTCGCCTTGCTCTGGTATGTAGAATCCGATGGTAGTCTGATCACCGAATGGGTTTGGAGTGTTTTGGAACAATTCAAATTGATCAGCGGTCACTACCTGGTTATTCTTAACAAATTCCAGATGGACATCCAATACCTCATACCCTTGAGTATAAGCTTCAGCATGAGTAACTTGGGAAGTAACTTTAACAGCCTGGCTCAACTGAACATTACTGATAGCCCGTAATTTCAGGGTAAACAGTGGTTTATTGGCATTGACATTCACCGGTTTGGTTGAGTTCCATGAGGTGGTGATGATGCCCTGGTCGGCATTAACTATACCAAAGTTGTCAGTGGATACATCTAGAGTACCACTAGTTACCCCGCTGAAGGCCATGCCTTTCAGGTTCAGAGTGAACTGATAGCCCATGACCCCATTGATGTCTTTGGCATAAACCGGCACTTTCACTTCCTGACCTGCCTGCAGCACTTGGTCTTCCACCTGGAAGGCTAAGGTACTGGCAGATCTGGTGACCAGATTTTGCAGGCTGTGAGCAGCACGGTTATAATTTACATCACCCACTTTGACGGCGACGAAATTCACCTGATGGTTGCCCTTATCCATGTTGGTCATCTGAACGGTTTCAGGGAAACCCCATGGTTTCTCAGGATCAGCGAATTTGTATGACTTATCTACAAATCTCCAGCTGCTGTTGTTAGGCATATTGTCATACAAACCTAACACCAGTTTACGTAATTCGACCACGTCTACCCCGGTGATGCTGTTAGAACGGTTAATGTCCGCAGCAATCAGCTTATAAGGCGAACTAAGCTTCTCGATACCGAGGATGTGCTTTTGAATGAAGGCAATGTCCAGAGTACTAACCCCATTCATGGCGTCGTCTGTACGTTCAGCTTGAACATGATAAGATTGGTTGGTTTGGATGCTGCTGAAAGCATATTTACCATCCGCTTTGGTCTTAAATGCTCCGACTTGTGTGCTGGCATTTTTTAAGCGTACGTCAACAAATTCAACTTTTTCATTATCCTCTGTCGTGATGTCACCGGTGATAGTGACCGTATTTTCGGTACCGCAGGCACCACTGTTGTCCTGGATGGATAAGTAGGTGGTACAGAAATCCTGGTTACCTTCTTCATCGGTTACCCAGATTTCCACTTCCACTACTCCAATCGAATCACAGGTATAAGTACGGAATCCATCCGAAGGATCAGCAGAGAACGAGAAAGTCAGGTCCTCATTATCCGAACAATTGTCAGAACTTCCGGCATCCAGGTCTATAGCCCAAACCGTTATCGTACCGGTCGACGGCATCAACACCGTAGCTATTCCATGGTAACAATATGGTGTTGGTGCTTTACAATCCTGGATATGTACGTTTACTTCAGCCGTGTCTGCATTGCCACAGTTGTCAGAAGCGATCAGATACACGATGTTATGGCCTACCGGTAGTATGTTGTTTAATTTATTGCCGTTACCATTCACTTTCACACCATTGACGAAAGTGTAGAAGCGGTAAGAAATGTTTTCCTCAGCGGTACAAGCATCTTCAGCCGTACCCAACTCTCTGGTTAATCTGGGAACGGTACAGTCTTCATTTTCGATACATACGGTGATGTCTTCAGCCGGAGTAATCACCGGAGGTGTATGGTCAAATACTTTGATGACTTGCACATAATAGATCACACCGTCACCATCATCTTTCAGATTGCGGTATACGCAGGGACGATGCTCACTGGCCAGGATGCGGTCATCCACAATCACATCCGACTCGCGGTGGTGTTGGTCAGGATTATAAACACACCAGTCAATGATAGTCCAGGTACGCAAAATTTTGAAACAAGCCTCTTCGGTCACTTCGAAGATTTGGTCTTCTTTGTTGATACCGATTAACTCACAGTCATCATCAGATACTTCCGGATAGCCGGCGCCTTCCGGGGTAGCATCTAACAATTCTTCCAGACTACCTTCATTACAGTCGATTTTAACATCTTCCGGGAAGATAACTTCAAAGTCACTGCGCGGTCTGACGAATAACTTCTGGTGGCACTCAGTGGTATTGCCACATACATCTGTAGCAATCCAGTTTTTTTGCAAGTAGCCATAGCCGCACTCATTCAGATGGTTTTCGATAACGGTTTCAACTTCCGGAGTACCACAATTATCGGTGATGGCGGCATTGCCAAATCTGGATTCTGGATTGGGTTTTTCGTTATCATTCTGGTCGTAGGTGTCTAACATCAGCCACAGACGGCAATAATAAGGTACCCATAAATATTCATTTCTGTATAGATCCAGGCACTCACTATAGGATCCATAATGCGTGTTTTGAGGCCCCTGGTAATAACCGTGCGGCGTTCCATCCCATGGATATCTGGTAATGACCGGTCCACAGTTATTTTTACTGGCCAAATAAGGTGCGATGAAGGGCACATTTACCCCAGCTATGTTTATCGTACCGCTGTAAGGTACCCCATCACAATATACCGTGAGATCAGCCGGAGCTATACAAACCGGGGCTACTTTATCGTCTTTCAGGACTTCTACCATACAATCGTTGTATTTATGAGGGAACCAGTAGCGCAGGTCTTTGATGGCTCTCAGGATCTGGCGGTCCGGGCCTTCTACCCGACTTAACCAGTCGTTATATAACCGGTCGCCAGCGGTGGTATCGCATAAGGCATCTTCAAACGAACAATATACGAGGTTTCGGTATGGTCCATGGTCATTGACCACTTCGGTTATTACGTCACTACAGATGCTGTTTTTGCGATACACCCTATACGGTACATCCCAGACTGGATTATTCAGATAGTCACAGAATAGATTTGGACGCGGGTTACCATAATGGGCATATTCGTCGTATTTCCAGGTATACCAGCAGGCATAATCATCACTCAGGTTGTAACACAGCCACTGATGTTTAGTCCCTTTGAAGACATGTGGGTCATAAAGTGGTGCGCCGCAAGCTTCATACACTCTCATCACGACTGAGTCCGTGCCGCACTGATAGAGATCTACATAATCATTGAACACAAAGCAGTTGATCCAATGTTCGATTAATGAATCGATCTCGGCCAAACGGTCATGGTATTCATAATGATTATAACATCCTTCGAAGACAGAATGCCAATAGTTTCTCCAGTATTCTATACTATCCATAGTAGCAACCGCAAAATGTAATTCATGACAACAATTGTCGCGGCTGCCATCGTCCAAATCTTCAGCATAAACTCTACCCCAACATTGGTTTGGATCAAGAGTTATCTGGGTATGCTCATCACATACCGGAGTTGGAGGTGTAATATCGCGCACATACACGCGTTGAGTGCGGTAGGATTCGTTCCAACAATCATCGCGGAAAGTCCATTGCACATTATACCAGCCGGCAGGCAGGTAGATTATTTTTACCGCGCCATGAGCTACTTCACCACTGATGATGATTTCTTTGCCGTGCTGCTTCGGATCAGTGTAGCGGATTTGATAAAATGCTTTTACCTGTTTTAAAGCGTTTTCTTTACCGGCAGGCGTTTTCTCGAATTTTGTACCACACTCCGTGATGGTAGGACGGCGTAATTCCACATGGGCCTGGCAATCGTGCGATCCCACGGTGGCAGTGATGTTGGGCAACGTACTTGGTACAGATGGAGGTAAAGTATCTACTACTTTTATCCACTGTACGCAAATGGTGTCCGTATTGGAGCACCAATCCAGAATTTTCCATTCTCTCCTGATTTTATAAGAATAACCACAGGTACGGATGATGTGATCCTTATAATCGGCGACAATATTACACTTACCGTGATTATCAGAATCCGGAGTAATGTAAGACGTATCGGTACCGTTGACAAAGAATGGAGGAGGAACCAATCCCAGGCTGACACTTTTAGCTACATTACCTTGATACTGAACCTGAACAATTACGTTAGGGTGAGGATAACCTTCAGCATCCGGAGTAGCCCAGGCGGCTTCCCATAGGTCGGGCTGGCCAAAAACGGCGCGTTTATCATCACAACATTCAATAACATAGGTCGTGTCCAGACAAACCAGACTATTCAGGCTATCGCGACGGATATACAAACGTTGATTCGTACATTCCCGATAGTTACCCCAAACATCAATGGCGCGAACATTGCGGATCACATAACCCACAAAGGTGTCGTTCTGACAATTATAATCTACCCAACGACGGGAGATCTCTTCCGTTTTAGCCGGATAACCACAACGGTCTAAGCCATTAGGGTTATTATCAATCAATGGTACAGGGAATAGTTCAGACTCCCAACAACTGATGGTATCATCCTGACAGATAATCTGTGGAGGATACTTGTCTTCAATCTTGATTTTTCCCCAGCAGGAGTTCTGGGTGGCCGTATCCACGACACGGTAAACCAGCTTATAGCCTACCAGGCGTTTGTCAACACCATTAGGGCCTAACAAAGCCGTATACTCCGGATAAGGATAATCAATAAACACACGTGTAACGGCCGAGCAATTGGTCGTGTCAGTCAACACGTCGCCGGGCACAATATTCCGGGTACAAGCTGAATCGAGACTGATGTTGACCAGGTCGATACAGTTAAGTAAGCACTGCTGAGCTTTGCTTTGGGAGCTCCAACTCAACAACGCGAGAAGAACTAAAAAAGTAAAAGAAAACCTTTTCATGCGATATCGGTTTTGGTTAATACAATTCATGATGCATAGATTTGAGAATTAGCCAATAAAAAAATTTACCTGTCCAGGACTTTCGTCGCGGACCCTCCTGGGTAATTTTTGGTTTACTTGTTAATTCGTCCGGAGTACTGTTTACCTAATTAGAATTTGGCACTACCGCCGTTGTGTTCTGGTTTCCAAATCACAACTTATTTTAATATGTTCAAACCTTGTGCCAATTTTTATTAAAATACTTGATAAAATTTTATAATATTTAATTCAAGTAATTGTTAAACAACATTTTATACAATACAGTATTCTAAAAAGTATTGTATAATTATATTAAAACATATTATAATGTGTTCAAAAATTGAGCCACATACCTTAAAGTTTGGGCATAAAAAAAGGAGTGAAAAAATTTCACTCCTCTTATTTAATATAGAATTACGTAGGTATTATTCGATTTTTACCCTGGATGGTTTAGGATTGATCCGGATACCGACGGTGATTTCATGACCACCGTTATTATAGCTCTGGAAGTCGATCAAACCCACATCATAGGAATAGGCAATGAGAAAATTATTTAACCTGGTTCCAATCAGGAAGCCTGCCTTACTGGCTCCTCCCACCGAATATACTAAACCCCCAATAAGTTGTTCGTCAAGGAAAGATAATTTCAGGTTAATATCCGTCTGAAAAGGCGCATTGCGTAACCGACGCATCAATAAAGATGGTTCCACGCGAATAGCTTCATCAGCAGCTTTAAACCGATAACCGAGCATAAAAGTAAACTGACGAAAAGGGTCATTATCTACCACCGAAGGCACTGTCGCCTGATCGATTCTGGCATATACCAGGTTGGGCAAGGTCAATCCCACAAAGAATTTTTCCATATACTCCCCGTAGAAACCAAGTGTGGCATCAAAAAATTGTAACCCATCGGCAGCTTCTTCGATTAGGGGATCATCTAAGGCAGTCAATGGATCAAGAAAAACATCATTCAGCAGTTTTGACTGCAGATATTCTGTACTTAGCCCGACACTGGTTTTAAACTCTCCGATGTTAAACCGGTAGGCATAGGATAACTGTGCCCGATAATTCTGCAGGTGACCAATGCGCTGAGAATAAATTAAGGCACCTAAACCAACACGTTCTACCGGCATGCCGTCATAACTGAAGGTGATATCCTTTGGAGCCCCGGGAAATCCAGCCCAAGAGTTACGAAAATTAAATAAAAGGTTATGATTTTGATTAAATCCGGTTGCAGCGGGATTTATCAACACCGGATTGAGGTGGTATTGCGCATAGCGAGCCGGTTGCTGGGCATGCAAGGTCAGGCAAGTGCCACCGATTAAAAAAATGGTGTAAAGGATCTTTTTCATATATTGGTTGTAATTATATGGTCTGTTAAAAATGGGGATAGGTTAATTAAGTTTCCGTATAAGGGTTACCGATCCTTTATATATACGGCGATCGCCATTATCTAAGGTAACTCGCATGACCCAATAATATACCCCATCAGCTAATGCTGAACTAGAACGGTCACGCCCATCCCAGTCATTCGAATAATTGTCCTGACCATAAACTAATTGGCCAAAACTGTTGAATATTTCGATACGATTAGTATATTGATCTGAACATAAAATGATCAGGTTATCATTTATGCCATCTCCATTAGGGGTGATGACTGTTTTACCATCGTAACATTCTCCTGGGATTCCTACGAGTTTGGAGGATGTAGCCTGACATCCCTTGGCATCCTTTACGACGATAGTATGTGCACCATCCGGTAATGTAGCGGTAGGTGTGGTGAAATTAGTCGGCGTCCATTTATAGGTATAAGGTGCAGTACCTCCGGTTGCCGTAGCTGTTGCTACCGAACCAGACAAATCCACCGATACCAGCAACCGGGCAGGTTCAGTGACATTAACCGATGAGGTGAATGATTTTCCAGCTGCGTCGGTTACGGTAAGACCATATTGACCGGCTTTTAAATTATTTATTTGCTGAGTAGTAGATCCACTGCTCCATCGATATGTATAAGGTGCTGTACCGGAGGTCGGTGTCGCATTGATGGAACCGGTTGCATCGCCTGCACAAGCTACTTGCGTTATGGTCAAACTCACTCCTAAATCACCGATAGCAAATGTGGCCACCTTGGAGCACTGGTTAGCATCCGTAACGGTTACGGTATAACTTCCTGCAGCCAATGCAGAAAGATCTTCAGTGTTACTTCCCGTATTCCAACTGAATGAATACGGTTTTACACCGCCTTCCACAGTAAGGTTGATAGCTCCATCGCTAGCTCCACTGGCCGGAGGAGTGGTGGTTCCATTAACCACCAAAGCCGGTGGGTCGGTGATGGTGTAACTGGCTGTAGCCGAAACACTTTTACTGTCCGTCACAGTCACCGTGAAGTTACCAGCACTCAAGCCGCTGACGTCTTCAGTGGTAGGCCCGTTACTCCATTTATAGGTATAGGGAGAAGTACCACCTCCGACGGTAATGTCTACCGAGCCATTGTTGTTTCCATTACAGGTGATTTGTTTGACTACCCCACTACTGACTTTTACACCCAGAGAAACGACAAATTGCCGGCTTGCCGAACATCCGTTAGCATCTGTAACCGTAACCGAATAGTTTCCTTCAGCCAGGTTCGTAATGTCCTCCGTCGTCCGGCCATTGCTCCATTGGAATGTGTAAGGTGATGATCCGTTAGCCACAGAAACATTAATTTGCCCATCACTAGCCGTAGACTGGGTGGGGTCGGTAATGACTCCATTTATAGACATAACCGCATCACTTAAGACGATTGCAGCAGGAAGGGATACAGTTCCAGATCCAGGTTTGGTTACTGTTACATTATATGTACCGGGGCCAACATTACTAATGTCCTCGGTGGTAGCGCCATTACTCCAGGCAAAAGTGGTATTGTTGGTTTTACCAAATACAGTGACATTAATAGCTCCATTAGTCTGGCCAAAGCATGGGTTCAATTGAGAAGCAACGACAACGGAAAACTGGCATGATCCAATGGCTACATTACCGTTAACAGTGGTGGGTGTAACTGCACCCTTAGTGTCACTGGCATCCAGGGAAGTCGGTGAAGAAGTAATTTGAACTGCGGATGATTTTTCGCACTCTCCGATGGCGTCAAAACACAATTCATAGATTTTAGTGGCGTCATTTAAGGTTTGGCCATTCACCAGGTCATCAGCCGTCCATAAAAAAGTAATTTCTCCTCTGGCTATGTTTTGAGTGCCAAAAGTGAGTGAAATCGGAGAGCTGAAGATAAAATTTTGAACCTTATTAAATCTTAAGACGGCCGGGTCAAATTTTATAGAATGTTGGATACTTATCATGTTTTTAAACCCTGAAACGGTGACCGGCACACACGCTAGTTCATTCATCCCTACCGTGGCGGTACCTACTTTAATTTCCAAACCTCCGGAGGTCTGTTCCCCAATATTTACACGTCCGTTATTCCTGATTAAAGTGACTAATCCACTCAAATTAGAAAGTTCTATATCCCTCGGTGTATTGGTGAATTCCATTAAACTAAATTGGCCGTTGGCACCAATTGCGGTGAAACAAATTTCGTAAATGACCGTATTGTCATTCAGGTTATCCCCGTTGGTAAAGTCGTTGGTATTCCAGGAGAAGGTCAATATACCGTTATTGACGCTTTGTGTACCGAAATTCAGGTCCGGTGATGCTCCCAGTCTGAAGTTCTTGATGCTCTTAAACTGCAATACGGCAGGGTTCCATTTATGGGAATATTGCATACTAATCATTTGTTTAAATCCGGCTACGGTTACTTTAACACACACTTCACTGTTCGGTGTAGTGGTTTCCGTTGAGCCGGTTATGGTCACCTGCGCCATACTAGGTAGGGATAATAGCCACAAGCTCAATAAAAAAACAAAAGAATGGAGTGGTTTAAGTAGTTTCATATATCATTCATTAAGAAATATATAATCTATAATTTTTGGCAAAAGTACAATGAAATCTCTTTTCAGGTCAACTAATAACGCCATGAGGGTTAATAAAGTATACCGGAAGAGAACCTCATACCTATTATAGATTTTAATAATACTACCAAAATCGTTCCACTTTTTTCTAATATTAGAAAAACCGATAAAGCAAAAGGGCTTGAAAACGTGTTCCAAGCCCTTTCCTGAGGTCCTATAACTTTTATTTTTAATCGATCAGGATCATTTTCCGGGTTGCACTGAAGGCACCACTTTCCACTTGGTAGTATAGTAATCCCTGCCCACCAAGATCATGGCGTTTCACTTTTATTTCGTGATACCCCTTGTCAAAGTCTCCCTGTAAAATTTTTAAGGTTTTACCGGTAATGTCTAAGATCTTTATAGTCACCGGTCCTTTTTCAGGAAGTATGAACCCAATAAAGGTTTCATCAGCAAACGGATTAGGGGTATTTTGATAAAGCACAAATTGGTTGCCCTGGACATTTTGACCCTCCTTAACAAATTCAAGGTTTAGGCCTACGGCGTCTCGTACACGGTAAGCTTCAGCATTGGTCACCCGGCTGGTAAGCAATAAGGCGTCTTTCAAATCAATATCCTGCAGGGCTTTTACTTTTGCGGTAAACAAAATCTTTCCATCAGGTACGGTCGAAGCCAGTGGCTCATTCCAACTCACGGTGATAAAGTTTTTTGCTTGCCGGGGATAGCCAAAATGCTGTTGATTGAGAGACAATTCTCCACCATTCAGGTCTAAGATCTGCAAACCTAAAGCCTCTAAACTAAATTGATATCCATCAATGTGGGTAAATCCTTTCGCATAGAAATGAATGTCGGTTTCCTCTCCGGCTTTCAATTGCTGGTCCTGAACCTGGAAAACCAGTGGATCTTTCTGTCTAATTTCCAGGTCCCGCAATGAATTGGAATTGGCTTTAACACTGTTATTTAAGTCACCGATTTTTACGCCTACAAAATCCACGATAACGTGCTCATCACTCATATTCGGCATTGAGTATGGATCTGCATAGTCCCAAGGGGCGGTAGGATCAGAGAACACATGATTTTTCGGCACAAACTTCCAACTGGTATTGCCAGCCATTGTTTCATCTAGACCCAGGATGATTTTTCTGAGTGCAACAATATCACTGGCCGAAATAGATTTAGAATTATTGACATCCGCAGCAATTATTTTATAGGGAGAATTTAGTGGCTGGATTCCCAACACCTGTTTTTGCAGATCCACGATATCCAGAGTAGACAATCCATTTAGCGGGTCATCGGTACGAGATACTTTCATCACATAAGTATGGTCCATCGGCAGCCCATCAAAAGCAAATTTCCCATCTACACCTGTTTTGGTATCTGAAAGGGATTGCCCGGATTCTAACATTTGCACGGAAACAAACTCAATGGGCTCTGACATTTCCGTGGCGATGGTGCCATTGACTAAAGCCTCATTTCTCCGTGCGCAAGCTGTATCACCCGGTTGAATGAGCAAGTAGGTCGAACAAAAGTCTGAATTACCTGCTTCATCCCACACATAAATGGTGACCTCAACACGACCCAAATTGCGACACGTGTAGGTGCGGCTGGAATCCCTCCCCCGGGCATCAAAAGAAAACCTCAGTTTGTCGCTAGCCGTACAATTATCATAACTTCCAGCATTGAGATCTTTAGCCCACACGACTACGTTACCACTGCTAGGCATGACCACAGTGGCCACCCCATTATAACAATATGGTGTAGGTCTCTTACAATCTTTCACAACAAAGGTGGTATAACAAGATCCTTCGTTCCCACAACGGTCATTGGCGTAAAGGGTTACACCATGTTTGCCAGGAGGGAAGATACCAGAAAGGTTTTTACCGGTTCCATAGATGAATTTAGTTTCATCTTTCCCTTCGAAAGGATCTACAACCCAGCGGTAAGCAATATCTGGTTCTGCCGTGCAAGCATCTGTGGCCGTACCAATCAGTTTGGTTACTTCACCCTCACAAGCCTCACCGGTAAAGCAGGTTTCCGTAATTTTTTCACACTTTACAGTCGGTGCTTTTAAATCTCTGACCCGGATGACCTGGAGGTATTCTACATAACCATCGCCGTTATCTTTGATATTTCGGTAGACACAAGGCCGGGTATCGGAGGCTCTTAAATTATCATCAACGATGACATCCGATTCCCGGTAAGTTAAAGAGGGCTCATAGGTACACCAATCGATAATGATCCATTTGCGCAATATTTTAAAGCAGGATTCATCAAACACCGGAAATACCTGGTCTTCGAAATGAATACCGATGTGTTCACAGTCGTCATCGGATATGATGGGCAGCCCGGTTGCTTCCGGGCTGGTGTCGTCTGCAGTTTCCTTGCTGCAATCTAGGGTAAGGTCGGCGGGAAATCTAACTTCGAAATCACTGCGCGGTAAAAAAGTCACCCGTTGATGGCATGAGCTGGTGTGACCACAGTCGTCAGTGACTGTCCAGGTGCGCAGCAAGGTACCCACACCACACTCGTTGATGCTTCCTTCATCCTTGAATATCGGTTCTAAATTTTTCGTACAGTTGTCCGTGATGGTTGGTTTACCAAAAAAGGACAATGGATCTAAAATCTCACCTTCTTTTAAATCATAGATATCCAACATCAACCACATCCGGCAATAAATCGGTTGCCATTTGGATACCCCTTTACCGTCTTTATCCCCGTAATAATAATCTCCACATTCCAGATCAGCATGTGCAGGTGTACCTTTAGGAAGAAAATCATCTTCATAAGTTCCGATATTACTTCTCTTCCAGGGTTTCTGAACACACCAGCCCCGTGGTGCATAATAGGTGTCTACTGGGTCTGTTTTGTCTTCGATATCACAATACGCCAATAATTGATCCGGTTCGCTACAGATCTGGATAGCTAACCCTGCACCGGTATAGGCAATTTTATCATTATTTTTTTCATATTCGAAAATGGCCGAATAAGGAACTCCATCACAGTAATAGAATACATCGGCGGGTGCAATGCACACCGGCGGTGTTTTATCATCCTTTTGGAGTTCAATCATACAGTCTGTGTACAGCGCTTTAAAATGGTAGCGTTGCATGATGATTGAATCTTTGCGAATCAGGACAGGTAGAGGATCCTTATTAATATCAACGTCGACATAATAGAATCCATCATCCAAACTGATTCCACAAGAAAGCACACACCCATTAAGGTATCCTTTGTCTTTGCAGTCTTCAGCATAAACGATATTGTCGATCAAGAAGTGTTCCATGGGGGCTCCTGAGGTAACTACTTTGCCAATAAATTCTACTTTTTTGACGTAGTCTTCATTCACAGCATAATAAGACCAGAAACCACCTTTATTGGTAATATCAAAAGTAGCCGTTTTCTTGGAAGCCAGTTCCACTTTTATTTCTATGCCGGATTGATCCACTTTATCGTAGTCGAATCCTACATAACTGACCGGGCAAACAAACTCCATCACCACACTAAAATTATCCGTGCAGGAGTTCGTCGTGATCAAGCTTTTATTGCTGCTCACCATGCAAGCCAGATGAGTAGTATAATCACCTCCAAGCACCACCCAGTTAAAATCTACAGGAGCTGCACAAGGGTGAGCCGGTTTTTGGTAAATGGACATATTATAAAACAGCATCGGCTCGGTTTGGAAATTGGTAGATCTAGTTAAATCTTCTAACATCAACACCTGCTCATAACAACGCTCGGAGGCATGTACGTGATTAAATAAACTCTGACGAGATGTACTGACTAAATAATTCACCTCTCCAGGATAAAGAGAGCCTGGATAAACTTTTTTGATAGGCATTACACTGTCGGGATAATTAAGAGTACAAGTTAGCCCTAAATAAGTCTTAGCACTCCAAGCATAATAGGTATGATTTCGATTATAACTGTAATAAAACCCGTCATACTGAACGTATTGGTCCTCAACTTTAATACTCGGGTTTAATAACAACACTTCAAAATCACCTCTTGAATAATCACACCTAAGTTCCGGTTTGATCCCATCAAATCCATTTTCTTTACAATGATTACTCCAATAGGCGGCGAAACCGTCATCAATATTAAACCACAACCATTGATGTGCTGTGCCTAGAAATACATGCGGATCATAATCCGGCATGTCACAAGCTTCATATACTCTTACTATCAATGAATCGGTTCCACAATTATAAACATCAATGGAATCAGAAAAGACCCAACAATTGATCCAATCTTCGACGAATTTATTCACCTCATCTTTATGAAAATAAAAGCGGTCTCCTAAA
>JAYRWN010000107.1:0-20433 GCA_041917975.1 Saprospiraceae bacterium
CAAGAACCGATAGAGATGATCTCTGCACAACCTGTAACCGTTAAACCTGCCGTCCCGGCTGCCTCGGCCTTGACCGAAGCGGTGACCACTCATCGCGCTGCTGCAGTTCCAGCCGAAACTAAGGTTTCTGCTAATGGGATGACCGGAATATTTGAAACCCCCAAGGCCACCGATTTATCGGATCGTTTGGGTGATGCACCGATCAGCGATTTGAACCGGGCCATCGGGTTCAATGAAAAATATGTGATCTGCAATCAGTTGTTTGGAGGAGATTTTAATGTGTTTTATCAGACCATGCAGCAGTTAAACCAATTTAACCAATTCAGCCAGGCTCAGCAATTATTATCCCCTCTCGCGCACAAACATAACTGGGTAGATGATGAGAAAAAAGAGCAGGCCCAGACTTTTATTAAATTGGTACGCAGGCGGTATAAATCTGCTAATTCCTAGGATTAATCGAAATTTTAGGCCAGAATTCCAAAAGTAAAGGATCTTTAAACTCTGGATGTAGAAGATGAGTGCTATGTTTTCATATCGCTTTAAACAGAGTTTACGTTTCCCACTGTTTTTATTAGTGGTTATCTGGCTGATTCATGGTTTACAAATGATCAGTGGCGGTTCATTATCCGCGCTGGGTGTGCTGCCTGGCCATACAGAGGGGCTAAAAGGTATCCTGATGGCACCGCTCATTCACGGTAGTTTATCCCATCTTCTGTCCAACAGTATACCTTTATTCGTACTGACCCTTATTATCAGTTTTTTCTATCGTAAGGTAGCTTATCTGGCTTTTGGCTTGATCTATTTACTCAGTGGTGCCGCCGTGTGGATGTTTGCCCGGGAGGTTTACCATATTGGGGCCAGTGGCCTGGTTTATGGACTGTTGTCCTTTGTATTTTGGAGTGGTGTGTTTCGTCGCAACATAAAATCCATTGTGCTGGCTCTAATCGTTACTTTGTTATATAGTGGCTACATCTGGGGTGTATTACCCGTCAAAGAAGGTATTAGTTGGGAAAGTCACCTTTTTGGAGGAATCGTAGGGATTATCATTGCTTATTTATTACGCGGTTACCTGGAGGCGGACGAAGAACCGACCGTTTATCCTTACGAAAAAGAACCAAACCAAGATCCGGATTATTTTTATGACCGGGATGTGTTTAAACGGCGCTGAGCGTCCATCCTGCCAATTATTACTCCTCCCAATTGGCTTATTTAACAGCTTTCTTTAGTCTTTTCAGCCTGCCTTGATGAAATTCTCTTGGTCAGCCATGATTTAATTTTATTTTTAGAGCTGTTAAAAGAATTAAAATAAATGGCTGATAAAAAATGGCGCTCGTGGTCCTGGTTTGGGGGTAAAAATAAAATGGGATTTGTACATCGCAGCTGGCTGCGTAATCAAGGCCCCCCGGATCACCTGTTCGATGGCCGGCCAGTCATCGGTATATGCAATACCTGGTCAGAATTAACCCCGTGTAATGCCCATTTACGCGAACTGGCCGAAAAAGTAAAACACGGTGTGTACGAAGCTGGTGGATACCCCCTGGAGTTTCCCATCACGTCATTGGGAGAGACCATCATGCGACCCACGACCATGTTATTCCGCAATCTGGCGGCCATGGACACGGAGGAAAGTATTCGTGCTAACCCCATCGATGGTGTGGTGTTACTCACCGGATGTGATAAAACAACACCTTCTACCATCATGGGCGCGGCAAGCGTGGACCTGCCTACCATTGTGGTTCCCGGTGGTCCCATGCTTAATGGTCGCTTCCGTGGAAAAGATATCGGGTCTGGCACAGCTGCCTGGCATATCGGCGAGATGCAAAAAGCTGGTACCTTAACCGATGAAGAACTGCATGATATGGAGGTGTGTGCTGCCCGGAGTGCGGGTCATTGTATGACCATGGGTACCGCATCTACCATGGCCTGTATGGTAGAAAGCCTGGGCTTATGCTTGCCGGGGATGGCTGCCATTCCGGCTGTCGATTCGCGCAAAAAAGTTATCGCCCATCTTTCGGGAAGACGCATCGTAGATATGGTAAAAGAAGACTTGGTATTATCCAAAATCCTGGTCCGCGAAGCGTTTGAAAATGCCATTGTGATGAATGCGGCGGTCGGTGGCTCGACCAATCTGGTGATCCATCTGCTGGCTATAGCGCGACGGATTGGTGTACCCTTAGCATTGAAGGACTTTGACCGTCTGGGTAGCCAAATTCCCTTGTTGGTAAACCTCCAGCCATCCGGTGAGTATCATATGGAAGACTTCTTTTATGCCGGAGGATTACCCGCAGTGATGCAAGAAATGCAGCCTCACCTGCATTTGGAAGCCCTGACGGTGAATGGTAAGACTATCCGGGAAAATATTACTAAAGCGTCTTGTTATAATCGCAAAGTGATTTATCCCCTTTCCAGCCCTCTTAAGCCGGAAGCCGGTATCGCAGTACTGTACGGCAATTTGGCCGAAAATGGGGCAGTAATCAAGCCTTCAGCTACCAGCGGACAACTCTTGGTACACAAAGGTAAGGCCGTTGTATTCGAAACTTTTGAAGAATACCACCAGATTATTGATCAGCCGGACCTGGATATTGACAAAAACAGTATCATGGTGCTGAAAGGAGTGGGCCCGGTAGGCTACCCTGGGATGCCGGAAGTGGGCAATCTGGAGCTTCCCGCCAAGCTCATCCAACAAGGAGTCATGGATATGGTGCGCATTTCCGATGGCCGAATGAGCGGAACAGCTTATGGCACGGTGGTTTTGCACGTATCACCAGAATCAGCCATCGGAGGCACATTGGCGTTAGTACAGAATGGCGACTGGATAGAACTGGATGTGCCAAACCGCAAACTGCAATTGTTGGTAGATGAGGAAGAATTGGCCAACCGTCGCGCCGCCTGGCAAGCCCCAGCTCCCATGGCCGAACGCGGTTATGTCAGTATGTATATTCGTCATGTGGAGCAGGCCCATTTAGGTGTAGACCTGGACTTTTTAGTTGGTCAAAGCGGATCTGAGGTAACCCGGGATAATCATTAAAATCGCACTCGAATATGTGGCTCATCATTTTATTAGTCTTAAGCATAGTTTTCATCATTATCAGTTCTACCAAGTTTAAAATGCATCCCTTCCTGTCCCTGACGCTGGTGAGCATTTTATTCGCCTTATTTGCCGGACTGCCGGTAACTAAAATAGCCGAAGCCCTCAATGACGGATTCGGCACTACTATTGGCAAAATAGGCTTAGTGATCATCCTGGGGGTAATCATCGGGGTCTATTTGGAATACTCCGGTGGAGGCATGCGCATGGCTGAATCGGTGCTTAATTTGATTGGCCGCGATCGGGTTTATGCGGCCATGGCTATTATCGGTTATATTTTGTCTATCCCGGTATTTTTTGACAGCGCCTTTTTATTGATGAGCCCTTTGAATAAAAGTTTGACCAAACGAGCTGGTTTGTCTTTGGCCGGCACGGCCATGGCTTTATCTATTGGTCTGGTGACTACGCATGTCCTGGTACCCCCTACCCCGGGACCTATCGCTACCGCCGGGATGTTAGGAGCGGATATTGGTCTGGTCATGGTCATGGGTATTGGGGTCGGGATACCCTGCCTCATCTTTGGAATTCTATTTGCCAAATATTACGCCAGTAAAATATTTATCGATCCGAACCCCGAGCTCACCGAAGAAGTCATTTTAGAGCGGCTGGCTAGCGCCCCGTCTACATTTAAATCTTCACTGCCAATTGTTATCCCGCTATTACTCATTGTCGCCAAATCGGTGCTGGAATTTATGCTACCCGAGGATCAACGCGTAGGCTTGCTGATTCAATCCATCCTGTTCATCGGGCATCCTGTGCTGGCACTCACCATCGGTATGTTTTTAGCTTTTGGTCTGCCGGCAAAATTTTCAACTTCACACTGGTCGGATGAAGGATGGGTAGGCCAGGCACTGCGGGATGCCGCCAATATTATTCTGATTACCGGGGCCGGAGGCATCTTTGGCAATGTGCTGAAAGTATCCGGCATAGCTGACCACCTGGGCTCGTTTTTTCAGGACCAGCAATTGGGCATTTGGTTACCATTTATACTGGCCGCAGCTATAAAATCGGCCCAGGGGTCTTCAACAGTAGCCATGATCACCACCGCATCCATCATGGCTTCCATGATGGATTCCTTTGGGTTTGTCAGCCCCATCGATAAAGCTCTGGTGGTAACTTCAATTGGTGCCGGGGCCATGGTTGCCTCACACGTTAATGACAGCGGATATTGGGTGGTGGTAAAAATGTCCAACATGAATATTACCCAAGGGTACAAACTGCAAACATTAGGGACGGGACTTAACGGGTTGGTAGCCGGCGTGGTGGTGTATATCTTGTCATTGATTTTTTAATTTAACTCCGCTTAATCCGCCAATATTCTTTTTTAAGTTTTTATACGGATATATTTATTTTCATAAATAAATATTCTAAATTTATGAATAACCCTTAATAACCTGTTTATGATTGTTTTAAATAAATTTGGCAGGAATCTAAAACAGACATCCATAAGGAAGCTTATAAGAGGTGCCTTTTGCGGATTTTTGGTATTCCTTTGTATTTTAACCCTTAAGGCCACTTCCGGAACAGTAATAGCCCCTGGTTTTATGATTAGTCCTTCATCAGCGATCGTAGGACAAACAATTACGGTTACTGATTTAACTACCGTAATGTTTGATTGTACTCCGGATGAAATCATCTATTCTTGGGATTTTGGAGCAAATGCCTCGCCTCCCTCCGCAATGTACACCATCAATAATCCGATGGATCCATCCATAAATGCCGCACCTGTTCAAATGGTTACCTACAGTACGCCAGGTCAAAAAACCATCACTTTAACTGTGTTCGCTGAAGATGATTGTGATGATTTTTCAGAGATGACTACAAGGACCTTTATTATTTCACCCGCCCCTGTTGCCATACCCACCTTATCCGAATGGGGCTTAATTTTATTGATCCTGCTGATCCTTATTCTGGGTACTTTAAAACTTATGCAAGGGCGCTGGACCAGCGATAATACCACTATCCACAGTTAAATTCGGTTGGAACATCACCTTTGCATAAGTGATTTTTATCATTCTGTTTACTATTATTTGTAGACCAAATACCATGAGACTTTAGATCCGGTCCACCGATAATTTAATGCGGTAGGTCTCTTTCTTGATCTCAACATCCTTTTTCGGATAAGGAGCGACTTCGTGCAGGATAAGGCGATAATTCTTATAAGTAGCTGTATCACGACAGGTTTCCTGTCCTTCACAAAGCCCGGGAGACTTGAGGATAACATTGTCCTGGAGGTTTAACCTCAAAAACACCTTGGCTTCTCCGGCCCAGACACAAGTAACTCCTTCAGCACAACGTGATTCCTCTATATCGGTGAACCGTATCCGCAAGCCGTCTACAGTGATATCATCATTCAATTTTAAAATCAGATCAGCCGGTAAATCGTATTTATCACAAGCCAGCATCCCTAAGACCATCCACATTAACCAAGGCAAAAACTTTTTCATATGCTTTCTTTTCTCTCTTTAGACGAAAATACCTTCCACTTTAGTTTGTAGTAGATAAACTAAAATAGTGTTAAATTGACCGGTATGGAAAAAATACTTATTCTCTGGTTTACAGTAGTCAGTTTATGGGCTTGTCAGAAAAAGACCCTGCCTCCTGACCCCATTGGCCCCTTGCCTTCAGCAGCCCAGCTAGCCTGGCATCAAATGGAGCTTAATGCCTTTGTGCATTTTACCACCAATACTTTCACCGGCAAAGAATGGGGGTATGGCGATGAGGACCCGGATATTTTTAACCCCTCTGCCTTAAATACCGATCAGTGGGCTGAAATCTTTGCCCAATGCGGCTTCAAAGGAGTGATTCTCACCTGCAAACATCATGACGGATTCTGTCTGTGGCCAAGTCAATATACGGATCATTCGGTCAAATCCAGCCAATGGATGAATGGACAAGGAGATGTGGTGAAAATGTTAGCCGCTTCGTGTGCAAAATATGGTTTAAAGTTTGGGGTGTATTTATCTCCCTGGGACCGCAATTATGCGGAATATGGGCGTCC
Organism: Saprospiraceae bacterium; assembly: GCA_041917975.1. Lineage (GTDB taxonomy): Bacteria > Bacteroidota > Bacteroidia > Chitinophagales > Saprospiraceae > JAYRWN01. The sequence continues at coordinate 6,090 of JAYRWN010000107.1, forward strand.
CGCTTACGTGGATTATTATCGCAAACAATTAGAAGAATTGTTCACGAACTATGGACCGGTGTTCGAGATGTGGTTTGATGGAGCCAACGGTGGTGATGGTTATTACGGCGGCACCCGGGAAATCCGGCAGGTAGACCGGCGCACCTATTATGACTGGCCTAAAACCATTGAACTGGTGCGTGGGTGGAATCCGGAAGTCATCTTTTTTAGTGATGCCGGTCCAAGTATTCGCTGGTGTGGCAATGAAAAGGGATTCGCCGGTGAAACCAATTGGTGCACCATGAGTATTGATACGATGTACCCCGGTCAAGCTGACATCACTGCCCTCTTAAACCGAGGTGCGGAGGATGGGCAAAATTGGGTACCGGCAGAAGTGGACGTTTCGATCCGGCCCGGTTGGTTTTATCATGCTGAAGAAGACACAGCCGTAAAATCGCCGGAAAAATTATTTGAAATATTTTTGAGTTCGGTGGGGCGGGGCTCCAATCTTCTGCTTAATGTTCCTCCGGATCGCCGGGGCTTATTGCATGAAAACGATGTGGCCTCCCTTAAAGGGTGGAGAAAGCTTCTGGATGATGCTTTTAGTATTGACCTGGCAAAAAGTGCATTAGTTTCTTCCCCAGCGTGGAGAGGCAAAGATATGGCTTACGGACCCGGTAATGTCAATGATGGAGACCCCAACACTTACTGGGCTACAGACGATGGCCAGATCACCGGTGAACTGATTTTAGACCTTGGCACCGAAAAAACCTTGCATTACATTCAACTGCAAGAACATATCCCGCTCGGCCAGAGGGTCAAAGCTTTCACCATATCAATAAAAAAAGGAGAGCAGTGGAACAAGGTAGTGGAAGGAACCACGATCGGGTATAAACGAATTTTACCGTTGGGTGGCATTCAGGCCAGTGAGATCAAAGTGGACATCCTGGAAGCCAAGGCATGCCCACTGATAAGTGAAATCAGTATTTTTTAATAGGTTATTTAACAATATTATAAGGATAAGCCAGCTATAAATTGCTTAAATTATGTATATTTGCCATCCGTTTTAAAAGAAAAACGGCACAAAATTTGTATTAAATAAAATGGTAATGTGAAAAAATGATTTTACATTACTTTGATCAGGTCGAATGGCCGAGTGGCTAGGCAGAGGTCTGCAAAACCTTGTACAGCGGTTCGAATCCGCTTTCGACCTCGATAATAAACAGGAGCTCTTACTGACGATAGTAGGAGCTTTTTTTTTTTGAGCCTTTTCTTCACAGTGTTTAACATCATACGGATCAATGAGGTGCGCCATTTAACTGTGACTAATCAATGCTTATTCTGGTGCCTTAAAAAATTTGCCCTATGCGAGTTCGGTGGATAATTCTGGTATTGGTGACCTCAACCATTCATGCTCAATATTTTTACCCGTTTCAAAACCCAACTTTATCGACTGACACCAGGTTGGATGATCTTTTATCCAGATTGACGGTGCAGGAAAAAGTAAGCCAGTTATTTATTGATGCACCGGCTATTGAACGTTTAAATATTCCGGCCTATTATTGGTGGAATGAGGCTTTGCATGGCGTGGCCAGGGCTGGAAAAGCGACGGTTTTCCCCCAAGCTATAGGCCTGGCTGCCACTTTCGACGAAGACCTGATGCTTAGGGTGGGTACAGCCATCTCCGATGAAGGCAGGGCCAAGCACAATTTTTTTGTAGCAAATGGCATCCGATCTATTTATACCGGGCTCACTTTTTGGTCCCCTAACATCAATATTTTTCGCGATCCCCGCTGGGGCCGGGGTCAGGAGACCTATGGCGAAGATCCCTATCTGACCGGTCGTATGACGGTAAATTTTGTACGTGGTTTGCAGGGTGACGATCCAAAATATTTTAAATCCATTGCCACTGTTAAACACTATGCGGTGCACAGCGGCCCCGAATATTCCAGGCACAGCGACAATTTTTTCGTCAACAATCGAGATCTGTACGAGACCTATCTGCCGGCTTTTAAAATGGCTGTAAAAGAAGCTCAGGTCCAATCTGTGATGTGTGCATATAACCGATTAAGGGATCAGCCATGCTGTAGCTCCCACTTACTTTTGTCTCAAATCCTTCGTCAACAGTTTGGTTTTAATGGCTATGTAGTGTCCGACTGTGGGGCAATTACTGACATCTTTAATTCTACTGCCCATCATATGGTTCCCGGATCTACCCGGGCGTGGGGATGGGCCTTAAATAGTGGTACGGATTTAAATTGTGAAAATTATCGCGATTTCCTGCATTCCAACCTGGATTCGGCACTTCAGGCCGGAATAATAAATCTTGCAGAAATAAACCTGGCGGTGCGTAGATTATTTGCTGCCAGAATGCGTCTGGGGTTATTAGATCCTCCGGGAGAAGTACCATTTAATCAAATTCCCTTATCTGTAGTTGGTTCAGTCGCGCATCAACAATTAGCGTTAGAGGCCGCCCAAAAATCATTGGTCCTGTTAAAAAACAATGGAATCCTGCCTTTGAAGCCTAAACTGAAAGTAGCTTTAATCGGACCTAATGCCGATAATTTTGCTATCCTCCTAGGTAATTATAATGGTAATCCAGTTATGCCAATTACGCCACTTCAGGCTTTGCGCCAAAAGCTCGGCGATAAGCTTATTTATGCCTATGGCTGCCCATTGGTGCCCGGACTTTACACAAATTATACCACTGTTCCTTCTTCCTGTTTGTGGCATAATGAAAAGGGTCAACTCAGACCTGGCCTGCAAGCTGAATATTTTACAAATAACACTTTAACCGGCACTCCGGCCCTAAGCAGGGTTGATGAACAAATAGATTTTGTATGGGACAAGAGCCCGCTTAATCAAAAGGTGGAAGATTTATTTTCTGTTCGTTGGTTAGGCCTTCTAAAACCCTCTGCGACCGGAACTTATTTGTTTGACGATCATGTGGAGGTACTTATTGATGGTAAAAAAGTTCCTTCAACTGGTATACTTCTAGCCAACTCTAAGACTTACCCTTTGGAAGTCCGCCTATTACTCAGTACCGGTTGGTGGAAAAATAATATAGAACCACAAGCCCGGTTATCCTGGTCCAACATTAGTCGCAATTATACTCAGGAAGCCCTGGAAGCGGCAGACCAGGCGGACGTGATCGTTTTTTGTGGAGGACTCTCTCCGGATGATCTGGAAGGAGAAGAAAGCCCATTAAATATTCCAGGTTTTCAACATGGCGACCGGACTGACCTTTATTTGCCGGCCATACAAGAACAATTATTGTATGTTCTTAAAAAACCAGGTAAACCTTTAGTATTAGTCAACTTCAGTGGGAGTGCAGTAGCATTAAATTGGGCCAGTGAACACGCTGATGCCATTGTGCAGGGTTTTTATCCGGGAGAAAAAACGGGAACTGCTTTACGCGGATTACTATTCGGTGAATTCTCGCCATCCGGACGACTGCCATTTACCGTTTATAGGTCTGCACATGATTTACCTGACTTTAAAAATTATGCCATGGAAGGACGAACCTACCGTTTTTTTAGAGGAAGTCCACTTTGGTCTTTTGGGTTCGGATTAAGTTACACTCAGTTCAATTACAGTGAGCTGATCATCAAAAAAGAGCAAAATCTGGGTGATGTGATAAACCTGGCAGTTCAGGTAGAAAATTCCGGGCCCCGGGATGGTGAAGAGGTCGTCCAAGTTTATCTGACGATTCTGGATGCCTCGGTTCCAGTCCCTTTGACCACTCTGGTTGGATTTAAACGGGTCTTTCTTCGCCGAAACGAAAATAAAACCATTCATTTTACCTTATTTCCTGAACAATTCAGCCTAGTGAATGAAGAAGATAAATTAGTTCTGGAACCTCATCAATACCGGATAACCGTTGGTCCCGGCGCTCCTCCGATTGTGGGAGCAAAGTCAGCAGAAATAACCTTAAAAGGACCTAAACGTTATATTCAATGACCGGCTTTTTAATAAATCAAAAGACTATTTTCTCCGGATGAACTGCCACCCCAATAATAAGGCTACAAGTAATATTATTATGGAATAATACAAGACCTTGACCAAACGGACCTGTGATAAAGTAGTTGCCTGAACAGGTTTTTCTTCTTCGGCAGGCATGATTAAATCATCCACCAGGTAGATTTCTTCATCATCTCTCATAAAGGTATAAATACAGGATTATTAAGCTGTTTTCTGATTGGTCAGTAAAAGTTTTAGATGGGAAAGTATGGACGGGCAAACTTAGCAAGGGGGAAATGCTAATCCGTTTTTGCATAAGAAGCGAGAATCATGCCGGAATTGTAAAGCAGGCCCTTATCAGCATTAATGTGCCTTATGGGAAAAACATACCTACTTTAAATCAAAGGGATGCTTAGTCCAAGTGGACTTAATCATTCTTGGTGTCGGCTTTATCCGCAGGCGTGAACCCTTTTTGGAAATGAAAAAATATAAGGCGCTCTAATTCATTACATGCCGAAGGTACTGGCCGGTGTAAGATTCTTTTACGTTGATCAGATCCTCCGGGCGGCCCTGGAAGACTAAATGTCCACCTTCGTCACCGCTTCCCGGGCCCAGATCGATGACCCAATCACAGCATTTAACCACTTCAAGATTGTGTTCCACGATCAGTACGGTATGTCCATTTTCGACCAAAGCATTGAGGGCGTAAAGTAATTTTAATATATCGTGAAAATGCAAGCCGGTAGTAGGTTCATCGAAGATAAACAGAATTTGGCCGCCCGGTCGTTCTTTGCCCAGATATGATGCCAGTTTGACCCGTTGTGCTTCTCCGCCGGACAAAGTGCTGGAGGATTGTCCTAGTTTGAGGTATCCCAACCCAACATCGTGCAGAGGTTGTATTTTTTGTACGATATCTAAATGGTCTTTAAAAAAATTGACAGCTTCCTCAATGGTCAGGTTAAGAATTTGACTGATGTTTTTGCCTTTGTATTCCACTTCCCGGATTTCGGGTTTAAATCGAGTACCTTGGCAATCCTCACAAGTGAGTCGGACATCGGCGAGGAACTGCATCTCCACCACGATTTCGCCTTCTCCTTTGCAGGTATCACAACGTCCGCCATCGGTATTAAAAGAAAAAAATCCCGGTTTATATCCTCGCAGTTTGGACAATTGTTGTCGTGCCATCAGATCCCGGATATTATCATATGCTTTCACATAAGTCACCGGATTGGAGCGGGAGGACTTTCCAATAGGGTTTTGATTGATCAGTTCGGTTATTTTTATCTCATGAATATCCCCTTCTATACCCGTATGAACACCAGCATTACTACTCAGAGGTTCTCCCTGATATTTTTTCATTGCCGGGTATAGAATGTGTTTGATGAGGGTCGTTTTTCCTGAACCGGATACACCAGTCACCGCCGTCATAGCATGCAAGGGTATGGTGACGTCGATATTTTTAAGGTTATGCTGACGGGCGCCGTGAAGCAAGATTTTATTGGCTACCCGCCGGCGATGGTCCGGTAAAGGGATGCGTATATCATGTCGCAGGTAGCGGGCTGTCAAACTTGTACTTTGTAAAAACGAGCTGTAAGGGCCACTAAAGACTACTTCACCACCATGTACTCCGGCTTGTGGGCCGATGTCTACAATATAGTCAGCCTGCCGGATGGCTTCTTCCTCATGTTCGATAACCACGACGGTATTTTTCAGATCTCTCAGCTCTTTGAGCACTTTTACCAGCCGGGCAGTGTCCCGTGGATGCAGGCCTACACTGGGCTCATCCAAGATATATAATGAGTTGGTCAAATTGCTACCCAGGGTTCTGGTCAGATTGATCCGCTGTGTTTCTCCCCCACTTAAGGTGTTGGCCAGTCGGTCAAGCGATAAATATTCCAGGCCGATTTGTTCCAATATCCGCAAACGCATCTGAATCTCAAAAATAAGCCTGCTTCCGACCCGGCGATCATGTTCATTAAGCTGTAGCTGGTCAAAAAACGAACGCAATCCTGAGATGGTCATTTTTACCAATTGGGCAATGTGTTGATCACTTATTTTTATAAAATAAGCTTCCGCACGCAGCCGTCCACCTTTACAGGTAGAACAGGTTGTTTTGCCCCGGTAACGAGCTAACATGACCCGGTTTTGGATTTTGTATAAATTAGACTCCAGTTCCTCAAAAAAAGCATTGATACCTTCCAAGGCTCCCGACCCTTGCCACACCAAATCCTTTTGAGCGTCAGTGAGATCATGATATGGACGATGAACTGGAAAATCAAATGCCCGGGCTTGGCGGATAAAATGTTCTAACCACTTAGACGATTTATCACCCTGCCAGCAGGCTACAGCTCCTTCATAAACAGACTTGGAAGGATTGGGAATGACTTTCTCTTCATCTATGCCCATGATCTTGCCATATCCTTCACAGGTAGGGCAGGCTCCATATGAGTTGTTGTAATTAAATAATTGTGGGGAAGGTTCTAAAAAAATTAGGCCATCCAATTCAAAGCGGTTATTAAAAGCGGTGCGCTTAGTGTCTATTTCTACCACACAATCGCCTTCACTTTCATAAAAAGCACTTTGTATAGAATCTGCAGCACGTTTTAAGGTATCATCATCACCGGCCTGTACGGAAAAGCGGTCGATAAGGATAAATCCGTCTTTACCCTTGATTTTTTTCAGGGTCTGTTGGGTCCATTTGGGTTTTTCTTCCAGGAGGTCCTGAATAGCAAGAATGTTACCCTGCCACACGATACGGGTAAACCCTTTCTGCATCAATATTTGCAGTTCCTGAGCTACCGTGCGGTCACTATACTTACCTGAAAAGGGCGCAAAAATCTGAACTTTAGCACCATCAGCATGTGAAAAGATAAAATCAACTACATCACTAACCTGATGTTTTTTCACTTCTTCACCCGTTTGGGGCGAAAAGGTGCGGCCGATACGGGCATACAATAGACGCAAATAATCATAAATCTCCGTCATTGAACCCACAGTGGAACGGGGATTGGACGTACTGACCTTTTGTTCGATGGCAATGGCCGGACAAAGGCCTTTGATAAAATCTACTTCCGGTTTTTTCATCCGGGTTAAAAACTGACGGGCATAGGAGGACAAACTTTCTACGTACCTGCGTTGACCTTCCGCATAAAGCGTGTCCATAATGAGCGAGGACTTTCCTGAACCGGACATTCCGGTGACTACGACCAATTGGTTTTTAGGAATGACCAGGTCTATGTTTTTCAGATTGTTCGAGCGGGCCCCTTTGATGGTTATTTCTTCGATGAGTTGGGGTATTCGTGGTTCCACTGGAATTATTTCCGATTTTTTTTTGCTATGAGCCACTTTTTTGGTACGGTTGTTGATATATCGTAAAAAGTTTCAATATAAAACTGCGAAGATAACCTTTAGTTAAATAGACGTTAACTTTAGTTTGTTTTGCAGACCGACCAAAAAAATTTAACAATTTTGAGAAGATAAATTTGAAACTATTTATATATTTGGGCCAGTAATTCATATTAGTTAACATAAAAACAGATCTATCGAATAAATCCTTTACACTAAAAGATTAAGTTCCTTAACCACTTAAAAGTTTAGTTATGAAGGGTTTACCTCTTAGTGATCAAGCATTAATAGATCTTTATGTTGACGGCGATGACAAATCGTTTGAAGTTCTGGTTCATCGTCACAAATCTAAAATTTACACATCCATTATTCTCTTTGTAAAGGATGAAGAACTAGCTGAGGATATATTTCAGGAAGTTTTTATTAAAATCATCGACACCATCCGCAAAGGGAAATATTACCACGACGGTAAATTTTTACAATGGGCTTTGCGCATTGCATATAATTTATGCGTCGATCATTTCCGCCGGAGTAAGCGCCGGGGTAATGTATCACTCTCGGATGACTTTGACATTTTTGACGTCTTACAATCACCGGATGCCAATATGGAACAAAACATGGTTAAGGAACAAACCCATGACAAAATCCGGATGATCATAGATCAACTGCCTCCCGAACAAAGGGAAGTAGTGATCCTGCGCCATTATGCAGACATGAGTTTTAAAGAAATTGCCTCTCTAACCCGTGTAAGCATTAACACCGCCCTTGGACGTATGCGCTATGCCTTGATCAATATGCGTAAGATGATCGAAGAAAAAGAACTTATTCTTCAATAATAATTCTAGCACTAACAACGGTTAGTTAATCATCATTTCTTTAGGTGTGAAGGTGCAGCTTAAACCGGTTGTACCTTCATTTTTTTTTAGATACTCTCATGTATTCCTATTACTTTCGCCACCTGATTTATCCACCTAATTTTTTTTACAAAATCATCGTATCATGTCCAACTGTATTCTTTTTATAGTTGTCACCTTATTTTTAAACTTTACCCCCCTATACAGTCAAACCATGGATTCAGTTAGTTATAGCCTGGGCGTGCTAATTGCCCAAAATCTTAAAAGCCAAGGTTTTGTAGGTTTAAACAACCTGCAGCTGGCTCAGGGCATTCAAGATGTCTTGGAAAATAAATCTTTAAAAATTACTGTGCAGGACGCTGGAAATTTGGTCAATCAATATTTGTCCGCTCAGGCCTCTAAAGGCCATGAAGGTAATCTGGCAGCCGGAGAAACATTTTTATTGGAGAATAAAAAAAGAGCCGGTGTAAAAACTACATCTTCCGGGTTACAATATGAAGTCATTCTGGAAGGTACTGGTCCTAGTCCTAAACTTACGGATAAAGTAAAGGTACATTACCACGGCACACTCATCGATGGGACAGTTTTTGACAGCAGTGTACAGCGCGGCGAACCCATTTCGTTTCCATTAGGCAATGTCATCCAGGGCTGGCAAGAGGGCTTACAATTAATGAAAACCGGTTCGAAATATAAACTATTTATCCCTTACCAATTGGCCTATGGAGAACGCAGTGCCGGTGCGGCGATCAAACCCTTCTCAGCCTTGATTTTTGAAGTGGAACTTTTGGGTATTGAATAAAAGTGATGATTGATAATTAGACTGGTCTGCTTCGCAACAATTTAATCTTTAATCGCTACTTCTATTTTTTAGCGCGGTTCGTTTTACGTTTTTCGTTTTCCACCTTGAATATGGAATAGAAAACGCCACCACCTAAGATCAAGACGATAAACGTGAGGGAAAACCATTCCGGGATGTCTACTTGATGTCCGGCGATGAGCTTAAGACCTATATAAATCAAAATCACTACCAGACTGATTTTAAGGTAATTAAACTTATCGATAATGGAAGAGAGCACAAAATATAAAGAGCGCAAGCCCAAAATGGCAAATAAATTGGATGTAAAAACAATAAATGGATCGTCCGTAATAGCAAAAATGGCCGGGATACTGTCAAAAGCGAACATAATGTCGGTGCTCTCAATGACCATTAGTGCTACAAAAAGCGGAGTAATAGCCATTATTCCTCGCCGACGGATAAAAAACTTTTGACCGTATAAGGACCGTGTGATCGGAAAATATTTTTTGAGCATGCGTACAGTGGTATTATGCTCTAATTTTTCGGCTTCATCTTTACCAAACAATAATTTATAGGCAGAAAATAAAATGATGGCCCCAAACAAATAATTGATCCAGGAAAATTGTTGTACCAAAAACGATCCTGCCGCAATAAATAAACCCCTGAAAAATACAGCTCCTAATATGCCCCAGAATAAAACACGATGGTGATAAGCCGGAGGTATTTTAAAATACTGGAGAATAACCAAAATGACAAAAATGTTATCCAGGCTTAGCGACCATTCCACCAGATACCCAGTGATGTATTTAATTAAAGCCTCACTGCCCGAATAATTTGGATTAGGTGTCCAGGACGGGTTTTTATAAATAAAATATAATCCAATGGCAAAAATAAAAGACAAAGAAGTCCACACTCCGGTCCAGATTAATGCCTCTTTGGTACTGGGTTGATGCACACTTTTGTTGAAAACACCCAGGTCCAAAGCTAACAGAATGGCAATAAATACGAGAAAGCCTATCCAAAGCATGTTGTGAAAATTAAACTACCGATTTATAATTGGGGGTCAAAGATGTTACAATCAGCGTAGTTTTCCAAAACCTCTCTATAAATGCTAGAAATCAATCGATGTATTTAAGCATATCTTCTTTAAATAAAAGTCGCAAAACATGCAGGGCATATTCCATCTGGCCTTCGGTAATGCACATAGGTGGTTTAATCTTTAGCACGTTATCAAAAGGCCCGTCCGTACTGAGCAATAAGCCCATGGTCCGAGCCCTCCTGGCCAAATAGGCCGCCTGCGCCGTAGCCGGTGTTTTCAGGTCCGGATTAGTCACCAGTTCGAAGCCCAGGAATAACCCTTCACCCCGGACATCTCCGATTATTCCAGCCTCTTTTTGGAGCTCCCGCAATCCTCGCTTCATTTGTTCACCTCGTTGTAAAGCATTTAGCTGTAGCTCATCCTCCCGGATAACTGTTAATACTTCTTTGCCAATGACTGAGGATACCGGATTACCGCCAAAAGTGTTAAAATATTCCATACCATTATGGAAGGCTTGAGCAATGGCTGGTGTAGTTACTACCGCAGCCAAGGGGTGTCCATTCCCAAATGGTTTGCCTATAGTTACAATGTCAGGAATCACACCACTTAATTCAAAAGCCCAGAAAGCCTTGCCTACTCTTCCCAAACCCGTTTGAACTTCATCAGCAATATAGACCCCACCCAGTGATCGTACCATACGGGCATAAGCTTGAGCTATGGTAGACGGTATCGGCACTTGACCGGCACAGCTCATGATGTGTTCCACAATCATGCCGGCAAGCCCAAATGGAGATTGGTGTAGCTCATTCAGTTGCTTTTCTGCTTGTCGGATCAATTCACTCTCAGCAGTATGACCAGTGCATCGATACATGTCTGGTGCTTTTACCACCCGAATATATGCGGGTGCACCGGTGCCTCCTTTGCGGTCAAATTTATACGAACTTAAGTCAATGCAGATATTCGTATTCCCATGATAGCCCATCTCCATAACCGCCATACCCCGCTGACCGGTGGCAGCTTTGGCTAACCGATAAGCTAACTCATTGGCTTCACTTCCGGAGTTAACAAAAAAACAAACTTGCAAGGAGTCAGGTAAAAATGTGGTAAGTTGTTCTGCCAGTTCTATTATCGCAGGGTGTAGATAGCGGGTATTGGTATTTAATAACCCCATTTGGAGCTGGCCAGCCCGGACCACCCGTGGATTTTCATGCCCTACATGGGCAACATTATTTACTGTGTCCAGATATTTTCGTCCACTTTGATCGATGAGATAAGTTCCGTCCCCCCGTACCATATTCAAAGGGTCAGGCTGATAGGATACGCTTAAATTGGGGCTCAGCCTTTTTTGACGCCGCTGTAATAAATCTGCGATCGATGGTGCTTTTTGATGAGAATAAATAAAACTGTAACCACTCAACTGCCCCGGGTCCGGACACAGACTAGCCCAGAGCATCATCTGATCAGGTCTGCTTACTCCGGGAAAATCTCCGGTAGAACCTAAGGGATGGAGTAAAATTTGAAAATGCAAATGCGGTGGCCATCCTCCGTTTTCTTCAGGATCGCCAAAAGTAGCCAGTTGTTCCCCGGCGGCAATAGACTGACCGACCAGTAAGTTTTCTAACACTTGTTTGGCCAGATGACCATAGAGGGTGTAAAAAGTCAACTGGTCGTTAATCTTATGCTCCAAGATGACCGTTGGGCCATAATTTCGTTCACCAGCATTGTTTTTAACCTGGTATACAACTCCCGGCCATGGTGCATAAACAGGCGTCCCGGCTTTATCCCACAAGTCCAAGCCCAAATGAACAGTTCTCCAGGCCAAACCTTGATTCGTGGTAACGATAAATTCCGGGCTGGTGTACATTATCCTGGTCTCCAGATAACCGCCATATCCACATGTGGCCTCCCCATTGTCTAATAAGCGCTGAATGGTGCGCTCAAAATAAGGCAAGTCGCGCAAATCTTCAGCCGGGCCAAGCAGTGGATTAGTCAGTCCGAGATCTATCCACATTGCACGCTTAGGATCAATCTCTGTGATTGGGAAAAAGGTCGGTCCGGTGGCTAACCACTGGTCAAAATGTAGTCGTGCAGGGCAAGGTTCAAGCCCCGCAGCCCAGCGCATGGTATAATAAATAAATTCCGAATGATGTTGCAACCACGCATTAATGGCTTTCCAAGCTGGTGCATAGCTCACTTGTAGATAGGCGTTCTCCGGCTCTTCCTCTTGGTTTATGGCAGCATTAACTACAATGATTAACAACCTGGAACACACTAGCCCGTAAAGACAAGAGAGTTCATTTTCATTCAATGGTCTTACTTCATGATAGCCTCTGAGCAAATGTACGGACGCTTCTAAAGGATCCTCTTGATCTAACGTGAGGTAGGTGATGCCTAACACCAGGTCCGAGATAACCGGATTCCATAAGACATCGCCATAATCGATCATTCCGGTGACCTGGGGATTTTGAAAGTCAGAACTGACCAGTACATTATAATCGTTGGCATCAAAATAATTTATGCCCCAGGGCAGGTGAGACAGTTGTGTCCGGATAGCCTCAAAATTCCGGTGCAATTGCCGAGCCAAGGATTGTTTTACCGAATCCTGAATGACCGGAATTTTTGAAGCAGCCCAATCCGGATTAGTCACATCCCATTTCAATTTTCGGTGCGCCGCAGGATGGTCCATGCCCTGGAGGGTAAGCCCGATGTGAGCAAGCGCAGCCCCTGCACTCTGCAAAAGAGTGGGCGAATGAGGACGGGTGTCCACCCATAGACGCCCATCCAGCCAATCAAAGATGCGTAATGCATATTTTTTCCCTTCCAGAACGACCTCATGAGTCAGAGCTCCGTCCTTTGTCGGAATTAGGTGGGGCATGCGTAATGGGGTCGGCAGCTCCCGTAACCGTTGACCCATGATATATTGCAGGTCTGTCAGTCCAAGTAAATCAGGACGGGCTTGGAGTAATTTTACCACATAAGAATCCTGATCCGTATCCAGACGAAAATTCAAATCATATTCGCCGGGAAGTGCCTTCCACCGTCCGGTCAGGTGATAATACTCTTGAACCAGAAGAGCCAGTTGAGATTCGAATGTCATATAAAGCCTTTGAAGCCCAAGTATACTGGTTTCCAGGCCGGCCTCGGAAATGAGTGCGCTAAATTTTAAAAAAATTTTTGTGATAGGGTCAAATACGCTTTACCCGCTTATGGCATGAAGCGATTGATTACCATTGGTAAAGCCAAACATAAGTGGTATAACGTGTCGGAGGCGGATTATGAAATATTTTCCCATCAATTTTTTCACCGCAGCGGTTAGTTAATCTAAAGCCTTCTTGAAAAAATACCGGGTCGTCTTCATGTAGGCGGTACGCCGAGAATTCGTTTGTTTTGGGGTCGAAATGGGTAAGCCCGGCCAACTTATTGGTATAGCGGCCCTTTTGAAAATAATAAGTTCCTAAAAAGTAGTCTTCCAACCCTGATGATAAAAAAAGTGGCTCAGAGGTTCCATTCATGTAAGCCCTGATACAGGACTCCATGTAACTTAAATCGCTCCAATGATCAGATGATCGCAACCCCTTAGCTTCCATAGTAACCTGATATAGCATGCCAGAGCCATCAACCCGGCATAAATTAAACTCCTCTAAAGGCTGAGCCGTATGATTTATCAGTTTATAAAGCTTTAATCGGGCCTGAGCCGGCAATTTTACGCCATTAAAGGCCACCGGGTAATGTTCTGTTCCCCGCACGACCCACCAAAACGTTTGTACCCCTTCCGTTTCACTGTCCAGCTGGGCCGTTATCCGGATGTGGCTACCAAAAGGAATCCGGTAGGTGTTATAAACACCACTTTGGTCCCCTGTTTTTCCTATCCGTTCGGTACCCCATGGCCCATAATTATCACTAAATCCAATGCCATGTCCTAAAAATAATTCCATAGCTATCGAAGGATTTTTTTCGTGATCCACATAAATCCTGATCATGGTTTTCTCGTAACCTGGAAAACTACCTCCAAACCACAAATGGGTAAGGCAACCCATACCTGCGTAGTGGAATAATTCTGTCTCTTGGTCACGGGTTAAGACTGCCTGCTCCTTACCCATTGTGCCAAAAGTTTTATATTCAGACAAGGTTGAGGATTCCTGCGTCATGACCTGCATACAGAACATAATATTTATAGCCAGGGTGAGGATGCTATTTTTCAGAACCACCGTTTAATGTTTTAAGAAAAAATAGTTCTTAGCCGTTTTTAGTGGGTAACCCAAGATCCAGTCCACCGAGGTGAAAATAAATGACTATTATAAAATTATTAGTATTTGAAAAACCACGTGCTATTCGTTTTATCTCCTGAATTTTTAGATTTATTCTTTCAGC
>JAYRWN010000108.1:0-2847 GCA_041917975.1 Saprospiraceae bacterium
CACTTGATTGTAAAATCGCTGTGTCACCGCTTTGATTTCGGTCCACCACCCTCGAATGGTACTCATATCATGGGTAGAGGGAGTAACCACGGCTAAATAAGGTGCAGAAGACGGTATAAAAAATTCTTGCTCGGGCCGCTTCGGCATACGCTGAATTTCCAGGCTTAAAATACCTAATGATTTCATCACTTTTGGAACACTGTGTGGCACCATGCCCAAATCTTCTCCGCAAATCAACATGTCTGTGCTTTGTTTAAGATGCGGTAATTTACGCATGGCTTCTTGTTGCCAAAACGTGTCCTGCTTATGGTAGAAATAATCAATGTACAGATCCTTTAAGCGCAGTTTTATTTGTTCAGGCAAGTCGCGGAACGAGGAAGTTTGATCCATACTGATCCGAAAATGATACCCATCCAGTTGATTCGGGTCCTCCAAAAGCAGGATGTTGGCTATCAGGTCATATAGACCTTGTTTGATGGCTTGATGTTTTTCATCAATTGGCAACCCCTCAAAATATTGTTTGATTTTTTGTTGTTGATCGAATTCCGGTTTCAATAGGAATTCCCCGGTCATGGTTCTGATACAAAACTTTTCCGCCACCTGGCTTGCTTCCGCCCCAAATAACTCATTTAATAACTCAACAGTGATATATGGGGTACAAAATCTGTCTTTATCCCACGGTATTCCCCTCAATTTAAAATCAGAAATGGTCAATGGTATGGCTGGAACAAATTGTCCCAGAATCCCTTCCACCGCGTGCATGGGTATGCTCCAAATACGGAAAAAGCCAAGAATATGATCAATCCTGAATGCATCAAAATAATGACTCATTTGATTAAAGCGGTTACGCCACCATTGGAAATTGTCCTCCTCCATCTTTGGCCAGTTATAGGTCGGAAAACCCCAGTTTTGACCCTTTATTGCAAAATCGTCCGGAGGGGCTCCCGCTTGTTGGTCCATAAAATATTGTTCTGGAGCTACCCAGGCATCACAACTGTACCGGTACACACCAATAGGAATATCACCTTTAAGGTAAACCCCACAGCGGTGAGCCTCTTCCACCGCCTCACGCAGTTGGAGATGCAAATGATACTGCAGGAAATAATAAAAACTTATAAATGGGAAAGTTTTACTTTTCGCGTCTATGTATGCCTTTAGTAAAGCCGGTGAAAAGGTATGCCCCTCAGGCCATTCGTGAAAACGTGCGGTTTTGTATTTATCACGAAACCAACAAAACAAAGCATATGATTCTAACCAGTGTTTATTCTCCTTAAAAAATTGCTGATATCCCGGATCATTTAAAAAAGAAAAGCCATTAAATTCAAATAACTGCCTGGTCACCTCCCATTTTAAAGCCATAACCTCTTGATAATCCACTGCGTCGAGATTATTCAATTTTTGCCTCCGTTTTTTATAGGGCAAAAGCAGATGTCTGCCCTTTTCTCCAGCCATTACATCCAGATTAAGATACAAGGGGTGTAAGGCAAATGCAGATATCGCGCTATAGGGATAAGAATCTATCCAGGTTTGAGCGGCTACCGTATCGTTCACCGGTAAAATCTGGATCAATTTTAGACCGGTATTTGCAGCCCACCGTGCCAATAGTTTAAGATCACTAAATTCTCCAACACCCCAACTCGTATTCGACCTCAAACTGAATACCGGGATAGCAACACCAGCGCCGCGCCAGGAAAAAACGGGACTGCTGACATACCCATCATGAATGGTGGTCAACGCTCCATTGGCTTTAATAGCGCTTAATATGCGGTTTGGCCCTTCTTCAAAACCGATCCAGGACTTGGTTGAAGCATCAACAAATCCGTATTTATAATTTATGGGTGTACCGTACTGAGCCAGATTCACTTTTACCTCCCACCATTCCGCATCATAATCCATAATCAAAGCTTTGGTTGGATTCCAATTACCAAGCTCAGGAACTGAACCGATTAAGGCCAATTGTTTATCCCCAGTTGCCAGGGGCCATTTTATTTTAAAGCAATGATTAAAACTTGTAAAAGGCTTTTTTGCGTTTTGATCTACAATATGATGCACAAATGGGGCGGTAAAAAAAACATTTTCAGTCAATGAAGGATCTATCCAATTATCCACCTGAATATATTCTTTCATACCCTTCACCGGCCATAAAATCCGATGATGTTCTCCCTCCGGTTGCACACCTTGACCTTCATCCAAATAATAACGATAGCGCCAGCTTTTCTTGGCATCCGGCAAATGAATAGTCAGACTCCAATACTCTTGATCATGATATTGCATAGGGATTAACCGATCTATCCGGCCCTGGCCCAGTTCAGGAATATCGCCGCCCAAAAACAAATTTTGCCCGGGCCTGGTCGTGTAACGAACCAAAAATGTTACTTTCATGTGCTGATAAACTTTATCAGGTAAATGTATAAAAACCTCTATCCTTCCGTTATATTATCCAGCGGTAATCTGGATATAAGAATGATAAATTATTCGTATGAAAAAATATTACTTTGTAACCGTGCTATGGTTTATCACGGCAATTATGACGGCCAGCACATCCGTCTATTCCCTTTCTTCAGCAGGGGCCTGGGAAAGGCAGGTTCTCCAGGGAGAAACTCAGACTACAGAAGTGCTCTTAATTGCTGGTAACTACTTCAGTTGGACAGCCTACATTACCTCCAGCGGCGAGTTCATCTCAACGAAAGGAGGGGTATGGAACACGGCACATGATCCTGTAATATTTACTTATGAGTTTCATACCAAAGACAGCACTTTAGTGGGCAGCACTGAAAGCTGGTCTGTCAAAATTAAGGGGAATCACATGTCCATGATCTCTGGGAAAAACAAACTTAGTTGGACCAG
>JAYRWN010000109.1:0-3128 GCA_041917975.1 Saprospiraceae bacterium
CCTCCTGTTCTGACTTCCTCAAGCAGGATGCGTAGGCTTCCAACGCTGCACTCTTAAGTTGATTTTCTGTTTTGGTTAGGGGTATAAATAGTTTTATCGCAGGTTCGAAATCACCTAAGTCGTGATAGATCATCCCTTTTTGATAAATTAACCCATCTAAATCTGTACTTTCAAATTGGCTTTGTCCCCATGATAGGGCATCATTTACTATCGTCAGGGCTTCTTCAAAAAATAGATTATTACGTAAATTCCTAACCATCGAAAGTAAAAAAAGTAACTTACTTGTTTTACTTCCATATTGATTAACTCTCTTTAAATATAATACCCAAAATTGTCTAATAAAGTCGTTATAGGTTTTAGACTCAGCGAATAACTGAAAGGCAAATTCATCCAGGATATCCAGAGGATAGGCCAAAGAATCGGCAACCGTAATGGAGTCTAAAAAATGTAAGGATGACCAGGACAGCGGCCACGCTTTTTCATGTAAGTGCTTTCGAAATGCTAAACATGCACTGTCTGCCCTATTAGATTTAAGGTTTGAAGCATTGGCGCAGGGGAATGTGACCAGGCCAGTCAATAGTAAACATAATAGTTTGGACATCGGAAAAAGGCAATCAGGAATAAATATATTAAAAAAACCGTGTTTCCTGATATCAAAACTGCCCTATGCGCGATGAAGAATTATCAATATCTTCCCATAATTGAATTAATATATTATTGGCGGAGGCAATGGGGGTTATAAAAATAGTTAATCTTGACCCCACTCTCTTGAGATGGCGAATTATGCAGAACAAATCTATCAGATCCAGTGGTTAACATCGTTCGAACTTGTGCTGCGGAGTAATTATTTTGTGCCGGATTATTATTTTCAGGAGCTAAAAGCGTGGCAATAGCACCGGTTAAATAAGCGGCGGACATGGAGCTACCGTCCATAAAGGAATAAACCGGGCGTCTCGTCTCAAACCCCGGGTAAGGCGAATAGTTTACAAACCGACTTGAAGGAGGTGGAGGGCTATTGGTATAAGAAGCTACACCTAAAGTGTAGGTCGGATTCATGCCAGGAACCTCCATGCCTGGGGCTCCAAAGACTTTACGGCCAACAGAATAATTAGCAAATGGTGCAATGCCATGGTGATCCCGGTATAAATGATAATGTTGATAAAAACTTAAAGCCATGACTTCAAAAACGTTCGCGTAAGTCTCAGCATAGTTTGAGGGATAATTGCTGATGTTATCAACGTTATATTCACCGTTGCCCATCGAAGCCACAAAAATCATATCCGGGTTATCACGAATAAAATTCTCAATTGTTGGAAGAGGATAAGGAAAGCCAAAACTACAATTAATTAATTTAACACCGTGTCTTTTAGCCAAGCGTAGTCCTTGGAGTACGGCAGCCTCAGTGGAAATCAAATTATGATCTAACACCTTAATGGGCAATATGCGATAAAGGCCTTTTGGTAATTCTGCCGCCAAAATGTTTTTTATGATTTTGGCCACAGCCGTTCCATGCCCATGGTCGTCTAAATAACTGGGTTGATAGTGTGTATAAATATTATCACCAACGGTATTGTACCCACTAATTCTGCCATCCCAATATAGGTACTGATATTGGTCCTGATCTCCCCTCGCTTTTTCTTCAATAACTTTGGATGTTGGCATGTAGTTACAAAATTGCTGGCCAAAATAAAAGGTATCGATGCCGGAATCCAAGATTCCTATAACCAGTTCCTCAGGATTTATTTTGGTGAGGTTTGGTTGGTGAACTAAACATTTAGGTAGCATTAAATGATACAAATTTATTGATTGGCCAACAGGTGGAGGCGGAGGATCGGGTGGCTTGGTCGTATGAGAATTAGTACCAAAGCCATACAGATTGCGGTGGATGTTCACTCCCCTATCTTTCAATTCATTAAAGGCCTTTTCGTCTATGTTATCTAAAATAGCTATACCCTCTAACACAGAGGTTACCCTTCCTTTTAAAGCTTTTAGCAATTTATCTTCGCCGCTATTTGCCAGGATAATAAAAGCCTGACCGGGTATGGCCAACCCTTCCTCAGTCACAGTATAGGGATATGGTTGATGATGCCCTTGGGGGGCCACTTCATTCAAATAGTCCAGATATGCTTTTAATTTTTCTACAGGCCCATGAGCATTATCAGAATAATAGAATTGAGGAAGATGTGATTTCATATAAGTTGATTTTTATAAATATAAGTGTAAGAACCTTTATAAATGTAACCAACTTATCAAAATTTTTCTATATGCCGATGACCAGGCCAATTGTAGGCAAAAGATTGCCATCAGCCAATTCCAGTGATTTAAGCTTATAACGCTGTTGTTCGATTGGAGCATCAGGATTAACTATTATCCCCGGCCCGATGGGGGTGTTATTGGTATCCAGGGGACGATCCAATACCAACTGTTCATTGCTTACCGCTTGTCCCAGCAGATTTTGCAAGTCCAGATAAAGGTTCAATGTCCATTTTTTGAAATACCACAATTTGTCGATCCGCAAGTCCAGGGTATTGAATGATCCTCTGCGCAATGTATTCAAAGTCCGAACGTCAGGTAGGGCTCTTCCTGTACGGTCCCAATTTAAAACAAGATCTGAATTTATGTCAAATGGGGTATAAGGCAGCCCGGATTGAAAACGCCAACGTAGTCCTAACTCCCAATTCGATTTAAATCGACGTCCCCCAGTCAAATTTATAATATGACGCGAGTCCCAGGCCGTCGGGACATAAACCTTCCGCTGGTCCAGAAATTGAGTATAACCAAAAGTATACGCCATGATTCCATACCATCCTTGATTAAATCTCTGCTGGAGTAATATTTCCATACCGTAGGATCTTCCTTCTGAATCTGAAGTGGCCGGCTCATTGCCAATAATCCCAAAATCTCCCCCTACGTTAGCCAAACTAATACTATCCCGCAGCAAAAAAGGGTAATTCCAATATTTCTTAAAATACCCCTCTACGGTTATCCGGGTAAAATCATTAATGGAATATTCCAAGCCCCCCACTACGTGACCATTACGGATATAATCTACGTTATCCCGATTAATTAATGCTTCATCAACGCGATATCCTAAAATAGTATAAGGGGGCAGCTGATAAAATAGTCCG
>JAYRWN010000110.1:0-17233 GCA_041917975.1 Saprospiraceae bacterium
AATGGCCCCAGATTGCGGTATGTGAAGGTGGATAAAAGCTCATTGTTTATGGTTAGCTGGGCTTTGAGACCAACGAGGCCCATCATAACCAAATAACTCAGCAAACCGGCTAACTTAAAAAATCTATGAACCATCTCCAATCCATTGTAGCATGAATAAATATTCAGGTCTTGAATATACTAACCTTCTTTTACACTTATGATTTCCTTTGCAGGGCTTGGTCTTTTTTTTAGAAAATCATTATAAGACCAGTTGCCTGGAGCGGGTGGTCAGCCGCTCTCCTTTAAAGCACGGGCTGCTGAACATGCCTTCAGCCAGTCTTCACTAAAGACATCCACTTCACCAAACCGGTCTAATGCAAAGGCACTTATCTCAAATGGGCTCGGCTGTTGTACCGCCAAAGCAGCCATTATCCGGCCTACGCCGCCACTCACCGAAATGCCTGCTCCCACACATCCGGCGACCAAACTGAGGTTTTTACAGGTTGGTGACTGCCCCAGGGTCAGATAATTATCGGGGGTATATCCGGAAAATCCAGCCACATAATGCGCTATACCAACGTCTAATATATCCGGAAAAACTGTCACCAGGCGGTTCATATTTTCCTCCAGATCCCCAAAACCACGATCCGGACTAAACACTACGTCTTCCAATCTGGAAGGTAAATCAGCTGGGGAACGATAGAAACCTTTTTTCTCCCTT
Source organism: Saprospiraceae bacterium (assembly GCA_041917975.1). Classification (GTDB taxonomy): domain Bacteria; phylum Bacteroidota; class Bacteroidia; order Chitinophagales; family Saprospiraceae; genus JAYRWN01. The sequence continues at coordinate 703 of JAYRWN010000110.1, forward strand.
AACCCAAATAACAGCCCGCCACTTTCCGGTCGGGCATAGGCCTGTTGATCAGGCAAAATGACCATGGGTGATGTAGCCGGGAACAAGCGTTCATCCCGTGAAGTAATCCAATATTGGCTGCGCACCGGAGCCATGGGGGGATGGATACCGGCCAGAAGGGCCAGGAGAGGAGACCATACGCCGGCAGCTAAAATAAAATGGTGGGCAGTATACCTGTGCCGCTCTCCATCGGCGGAGGTGATCTGTCCTTGGTGTAACTGCAGGGATTTAATATCCTCCCCTAAGATGAATTTGGCTCCCAACTGGCGGGCAGCCCGGGCAAAAAATGTCCCCAACAAATACGGGTCAACGAAAGCTTCCCGGGGCATGAACACCGCCGTATCATCCGGCGCTAATGATAACCAAGGCGCTTTGTCCCGTGCCTCACCAGGGGTCAGTCGCTGATACGGTTGGTGATACTCCTCTGCTATTTTTAGCAAGTCGTGCAGATCCTGTTTGGTTTTGGCGCTTTGCGCCACATGGATGATGCCGACCTGGTGCAGAGGCAGGGTTTCACCCAATATATGTTCCAGCTCCGGGATGACGGCGTAGGTCTCCAGTGAAAGTGGAATGAACGCAGTCTTGGCTCTGACAATCGTCATTAAAGCTGCCGCCCTTGAAGTGGCCGCATTGCACCAATCTTGTCTATCCACTACCGTCACCCGGAGCCGCGGATGATCGCGCTTCAGATAATAAGCCGCGGCGCACCCAAATATACCGGCGCCGATCACCAAAATATCAGGATGCTCCATGATGATGTGCATGCTTTAGATGAGGTGCTGATGACTTGGCTAAAAAAATCATCGCTGCGGTAAATAATACTAAAGAAATAATCAGATGCGCGACAGTCGCCTGCATTAACGTCTTTGACCAATTCAATTGGGCTGCGAAGATATCTTTGAAAAAAAGTAAAAAAACACTGCCCAAATAGCCAATGGCATCACAGATATAAACAAAAAAACCGGCATTCGCTTTTAAATTAAATACGGCAATAAATCGATCAAAAAATACAATTTGTAAGGGCATGTAACCCAGGAATAGCCCGAAGCCTACCAACTGCATCCACCAAAAGGGAGAAATAATTTGATTGACATATAAAATGCTGCTCCCGGCGCTGATAAGAATCGAGGCATAAATTAGCCCGCACACCACTCTGAAACCAAGGCGATTGCTTTTTATCCAGGATAAAGAACCCATGATAAAAAATAAAATAAACCCCGAAGTAATTTCGGTTTGCGCAAAAATAGTTTTATCAAATCCGGATGAAATCTCCCGCCAAATTTCTACGGAAAACGAATCCCGAAAATCACGCAGTGTGGTGACAAAACAATACACCACAATAATACATAACATAGCCAGATGAAATCTTTTCCAGGCGGCGCGCTTTTCATCCCGGGTCATCGGGACACGTATTTTTCTTAGGGAGATATCATCAGGGGAAGGGGGCGGTATTCGGGCTAACATCCAGGTAAAAAATAGAAAAGCGGGGATAAAAATAATACCTATTACCGCCGGCATCCAAAATTCGGTAACTCCAGGCAATAATTCCTGCACATAAAAATAAATAGTTTTTAAAACGCCTGAAGCCATGATTTGACTGGAAGCCAAACCCATGGCAATTAATTCGGTAAATTGCCGGCCTTCCAAATAACTAAAGATGACTCCCCACACCATCCCTAACGGCAGCCCATTAATAAACAAACAAATAAAATTATATGGGTATGGAACAATCCCAAACAATATTAACCCCAGCAACCCAACTCCAATAAGGGATAGAATTATTGCGGTGCGCTGCGTAGCCTGCAGTTCTGAGATAACTTTTATACCAATAAATTTACTGGTCATATATCCCAAAACCTGGGCAATAATTAAAATACTTTTATAATGTAAACCCCATAAATAATAGGAATCGTATGTCCCGTTATTAAAGGGTTTGCGCAAGGCGTACATACAGAAATAGGCACCAAATGCAGCCGCCATACACCAAAGGATAAAGATGATTTTTGATCGCTGGAGTGTATCGGAAATAAATTTTATCATGCTGCAGCAATGATCGATCCATTGGCTAAAAACGCTTTCTTATGTTTCATTGATTTAGGGTAATTATTCTAATGACCGGATACATTTCTGATTAATTCGTTGAAAATATATTTATGTAAAAAATAATCAGGTAAAAAAAACTACCCTATTAATTCTATTTTTTCTTCTTCCAAAACTTCTTTTACAGCCACCAACAAACGCTGGATATCAGTTGGGAAAATCTGTCCAATATTGCCTATCCGGAAAGCATCTCTTTTACTGAGTTTACCCGGGTAGATCACAAACCCGCGATCACTTAATTTCTGATAAAATTTTTCAAAATTAAATCGCGTATCTTCCGGGTATAAAAAAGAGGTAATGATATGACCCTGGATAGCTTGGTCCAGGTAAAATTTGAAGCCCATGCGTAACATCCCTTCATCCAGCAAGGTCTTATTGCTTTGGTATCTTTTTTCTCTTGCCGGTATTCCGCCTTCCTCGGCCAATTCGTTTAAGGCTTGTTTGAAAGCCATGATGCTCAAAGTTGGTGGTGTAAAACGAAACTGTCCATTGGTTTCCAAGCCAAGCCATTGCGCGTACAAGTCCAGGGTTAAGGTCCTGGCCTGATTCTGGCACTTTTTTAAAAGTTTTTTATTACAAATCGCAAAGGCAAAACCCGGTACACCTTCTATACACTTATTGGAAGAAGAACACAGAAAATCAATATGGGCGGATAACATATCCATCGTCACCCCTCCAAAACTACTCATCGCGTCTACCATAAATACCAGGCCTTTACGGTGGCAAACTTCTCCTATTGCCGTTATAGGATTTATTAAGCCTGTGGTGGTTTCGGAGTGGACGCAAGCGACATGGGTTATGTCTCCATGGGCATCTAAACAGTTTAAGAATGGTTCCAGGGAGGTTATTTCGTCTTCTTCATAGCGCAGCACCAGGTGGTTAAGTTGATGAATGGCCGCGATTTTAACCATACGTTCGCCATAGGCTCCATTACTCAGGATCAGTAATTTGTCACCCTGACCTACCGCACTACTCAATACGCTTTCAATGCCAAAAGTGCCGGAGCCTTGAATGAGGACCGTTTCAAAACCATCCTCTTTTTTTACCCCGGCCAAGTGCAGGAGTTCCGTTCGCACCTCTTTCACCGCTTGTACGAATTCCACATCACGGGAGCCAACATCGTTTAACATCACCTGTTTGACAGTAGCTGAAGTGGACAGTGGACCAGGTGTAAATAAAAGTTTTTTCATTACAAGGCTGATTGCATTTAATTACCGCAGAGTTTACCAGGGTAAAGAATAGGTTTTGACATAACTAAAACATTTTATTGCCTCCACCACCCCCTCTTTGACACCCAGTCCGGAGTCTTTGATGCCCCCGAACGGTGAGTTTTCGATGCGATAACCAGGCACCTCATTAATATTGACCGTCCCCACTTTCAATTCTTTGATGAAACGAAAGGCGTATTGCATATTATTGGTGACTATACCCGAAGATAATCCGAAGGCCGTGCTGTTGGACAGGCTGATGGCGTCATCAATATCCTTAAAAGTGAGGATCGGCGCCAGAGGGCCGAACGATTCATGCACCACCATGTCTGCGTCACGAGGAACCTGATCTATGACGGTCGGTTCCAGCAGCGCCCCGGTGCGTTTACCGCCGATAAGCACGCGCGCCCCTTGAGCCTGCGCCTTTTTAACCACACTTTCCAGATAAATCGCGGACGCTTCGTCGATGACCGTACCTACGACGGTATTTGGGTCTGCTGGGTTACCACAGATGTAAGACTTGGTTTTCTCCACCAATAGGGCGGTGAATGGTTCCACAATCTGTTTATGTACGAGGATCCGTTTTACGGCGGTACAGCGCTGGCCACTGTTGCGATAAGCACCTTCGGCGGCCAGAAATACTGCTTTATCCAGATCAGCATCCTCCATAATAATAAGCGGATCGTTGCCACCCAACTCCAGAACTAACTTTTTATAGCCCGCCGAGGCGGCGATTTGTTTGCCTACTTTCACACTACCCGTAAATGAGACAATCTCCACTCGTGGGTCCTTAACCAAGGGTATGACCACCTCCTGTGTCGGGCCCAGGACTGTACTCAACATTGGCCCGGGAAGGCCAGCTTCATAGAGCAGTTCTGTAAGCTTTATGGCGGTAAGGGGAGTTTTTTCACTGGGCTTAAGGATGACTGGAATATTGGCTGCAATGGCGGGTGCTAACTTATGGGCTACCTGGTTAAGGGGATGATTGAAAGGAGTAATGCATAAAGCAACCCCGTAAGGTTCCCGGAGGGTAAAGATTTTCCTGGCTTTCCCCTGCGGTGAAATATCACAGGAAAAAATTTGTCCATCATCCTTTAAACATTCATGGGCGGCAAACAACAGCACATCGTGTGCTCTACCCACTTCATAGTTGGCTTCCCGGATGGCCAGGCCGGCTTCGGCAGAAATTATTTCCGCGAACTCTTTTTTCCGTTGGATGAGCAAAGTCCTCGCTTTATCCAGGATGGAATACCGTTCGTACCGGGACAAGGCAGAGCGATAGTTAGAACTGATTTTTAAAGCCTCATCCACCTCGCTCCAGGACACTAGATTTACGGTCCCTACCAGACGGCCATCGTATGGACTTTTAACTTCTAATATCGCGGTCCCCTGGACAGCTGTGCCGGCTATATATGAGCCTGTTTCAATAACTAATTCTTGTACCATTGATAGTAAAATCAAATATTTCAAAATTGCGCGGGTCCCCACTGGCGCGTCGACTATATTCCGGGTTTAGCGGATGGGAAATGAGCATGGGTACCATCTCTTCATATCGCCCACCATGCGAACGCAAGGTGCCATCCAACACCGAGAGGTCGTGATATTCTCTTTTCCTTCCGACCACGACATCTCTCCCGGACATGACTATCAAATCCGCCAGCCGGTCCTCCGGTTGTTCAAGTAGGTGTTTGGCCTGCGACTTAGTATGCACTTCGGTGATACCAGGTTGGGCAGCTAGCCACTGTTGGACCTCATGATGGTCTATCCCATTCTGGATATGTACAGCTACGTAAGAGCCCAAGGCTCCATGATGTTTGACATAGGGATCAGTGATGGGGCAGATGACCCGGAAATGTGGTCCAAACTTTTCTTCCAGCAAAGTCTCCACAAAAAGAACTTTAGGATTTCCGGCAGCATCTATTTTAGCATTCATGCCATGATCGGCCGTGAGTCCGATGATAGCCCCTAACTCAGCTAATCGTCCCAATTCCAGGTCTATGGCCTGATAAAAAGCCAAAGATTCCGGTGCATCCGGAGCGTAAGTATGTTGCATATAATCCGTTGTGGAGAGGTACAGAAAGTCCGCTAACCCCTTTTTTAACAAAACTACACCGGCCCGGAAAACGAATAAGCTGGCTTCTGCACTATAAATATTAGGTGTCGGAAGTTCCAACGTGAGCTCAGCATTTTCAATGCCGTGGGTGGCTTGAGTAGCTTGGGCAGCCTTCTCAGCAGAAAAAGCGATACCGTGCAAATTATGAGCAAGGATATCCCGTAATTTTTCTTTGGCGGTTACCACACCTACTTTTCGACCGGCACGCGCCGCTGCGGCTAAAATGGTTTCAGCTCTCAGATAACGGGCACTGTTCATCATCACTTCAGCCTGTAGATCTGGGTCGTAAAAAAAATTGCCATTGATGCCATGGATAGCCGGCGAAGTCCCGGTCACAATGGATGAGTTATTCACATTGGTAAAGGAGGGCAAAGCACCGCGCACCATTCCCCGGTAGCCCTGTCTGCTCAATGTTAAAAAATTAGGCATTAATCCATGGGCAATGGCCACATCCAAATATTCATCTGCGCTTCCATCCAAACAGATAACCACCAGGGGTTTATCAGGGCAATGAAACGTATGGCCATTGACCATAAACGTTGTTGCTTTAATCATTTCTTCCATTAATGAGTATGCAAAATATAGGGGCCTAAAACAAATTTAAGCCCCTACACCTTGAAAAATTTCAAATAAAAAACTTGGTTATTATTGGATTAGCCACATTGCAGCATTGATATCATCCTTGCCACCATATTGACTAGCTAAAGCGGCGTCCAGGTTGGATTTATTGGTGTTAATTTCTGACGTCGGATATTGATACCGCTTAGGGATTTTACCGCTGTTTCCGGTACCAGGACCATTATCCGCAAATGCCGGGTAACCGGTCCGTCTGAAATTATAATACGCTTCCCAGCCTGAATTCTGATAAAATGCCAGGTATTTCTGGAGAATGATTTGTTTCAGACCATCCTCATTTTTTCCGGCATATTTGACGGTTGACTGGGCCAGGTAAGCCTCCAGGTCCACCGGTATGGTGTAACTTTCAAATTCACCCAGTTTGCCACCAAATTTCAGGAAAGATGCGGTCAGATTACCGGTTTGAATGCCATAAAAACTCATCGACGCCAAAATACCATTCTTATACCAGGTCTCGGCATCTGCGCTTACCCAGCCGCGATGAGCAGCTTCGGCGATGTTAAAGCACATTTCAGGAAAACCCACGATAATCATATCTTCAGCCGTATATGTGCTGTAATACCGTTTGCGATTGATCAGAGAATAGTCCCCATTGTTGGCTTTCGTGGTCATATCCGCCAGGTCTTCCGCCGAACTGGCGCCAACGAACGCATCAAAGGAGGTAGGAGAAATGCCCGATTCCACCAGGGTTTGGGCCGGTTCAGCCACCAAGAAAGTCCGTGGATCTTTCAAAGCGACCAGGTTACCCAAGTGGGTGGTGGTTAAATTCTGCCGCAAAGCATCAAAGCCGTAGTTATCCGGGTTAATAGGATACTTATTAAATACAGAATTATACTTATACACTAAATTATCGCCATTGCCGGAAAACAGAGGGTACTTGGCAGGGTTCCCTAAAATTTGGGCGAATTTTGCTTTGATACCGAGGTCGCCATCGGCCTCTTTTTTACTGAGCGCGATTAACACCCGCAAGGTATAAACATTCACGGCTTTCTGCCAGGCTGCCAAGCGATTGCCATAATAAATATCTCCCAGTAAGGAAATATCCGCAGCTGCGATAAGGGTTCCTAATTCGGTATTGGCTTCATCCAGCCACTTGAGTATTTGTACAAATATCGCTTTCTGACTATCATACTTTGGCGTTTGTAATTCGATGTTTTTTAACGCCTCGGTCATCGGTAAATCCCCCACTTTGTTGGTCATGTTATAATAAAAGTATGCCCGGAAAAATTTACCCAGAGCACTGTAAGGATTAGCGGCATCAGCCCCGGATAATTGGGCTTCCTCTTCCATCTTCAAGACATTCTTTAAGCTAATAAAGTTCAGTGATGCCCCGGTCCAATTGTATTCCTGATTGCCATAATAGTTGTAATTAAGGGCCCAGAACTGACAAAAGCGGGTGGTTGAGTTCCAACAACCTTCATACATGTCATTGAGTACACCGTTAAAGATCAAGGTAGCCGGAGCATTTTCCGTACGGTTGGGGTCTTTGAATAAATCTTCAAAATTTTCATTTGAGCAACTGGTCCAAAACAGGCCAGTGAGAGCAATGAAGATTATAGCTTTTATCTTTTTCATAATTATAAGATTCATGATTAATGTTAGAATGTGATATTGAGATTAATACCATAGCGTTTAGTCGTCGGCGTTTCAAGTCTTGAACCGGTTTCACCAAACACATACTGGTCCAGGTCAATGTCTTTATGGCGATTATCAGGCATCCAGTAGCCAACATTACGAGCCACAAAGGCTATATCTGCTGATTTGACAAATAAGCCTTTCATCCATTTTTGCGGCACAGTATAACCAATAGTTACTTCACGTAATTTAGCATAGGTCTTTTTCATTAAATTTCCTTCCACCGTGCTATAATAGCGACTCACATAATCCTGGGCAAAGGTTTTGGTTTCGTTTGGTTTGAAGGTCAGCTCATTATAGTTGGTAATTAACCCGGTAACCGGATCGTATTTTGGAGTACCGGTAGCTATTTGCACCCCTTCTCCCAGGTAGGTTTTGGCGCCTTTGTAATCCTGGTATCTGGCTTCACCTAACGCACCTTGTATAGTCTCGATATGTCTGCCACCACGGAAGGTTTGGCGCCGGATGTAATTTTCAATCACACCGCCCTGTCTGCCATCGAAAGCAAAATTGGCGAAAAGCCCTTTGAATGAAAACTTGTTATTAATGCCCCAGATCCAATCCGGATTACCATGACCTTGAAATTGCGCGATATTATACCGCAAAGGCCTTCCACCACCGTCGTTGATAATCTGGCCATCCTGAGTGCGTACAAAAGCTTGGGCAAAAAATTTATCCACCCGGTCACCCACTTTAAAGAATTGATTAAAGATGGTTTGCCCCGGAGGTAATTCGAGATAAGTTTCTTTGTATGTTGACCAGTTTAGAGCAATGTTCCAATTGAATCCCTGTTTAGCTGATTTAATTGGGCTGGCGAATAGGGTGAGTTCCACACCCCGGTTTTTCGTTTTGATAGCATTAGTTGTATATCCCGTGTAACCTGTAGTTTGTGATAATGGTTTGTTAAAGATCAAAGGGCCATTAATGTAGGTGAAATAAGTCAGATCCACCCCAAGCCGGTTTTTGATAAATCGCAGGTCTAAACCCCCTTCGTACCCGGTGCGTGAATTAGGTCTTAATTCCGGGTCAAATAAGTTATTGGTATAATACGCGGCCGGTGAATTATTATACACCAAAGGTGTGCTATACACCTGGGCTAGGCCATAGGTAGGCCCTTCGTAAGACGAATTATAGTAACTGCCATAACTCAATGGATAAGAAGCATTATGGGTTGCCCCAATGGTGGAGGTTGTACTCAGACCACCACTCTTGACTACGGCCATGGATCCCCGCAATTTCAAAAATGAAATTAGGGTAGGCATTTTCACATAGTCTGAGATAACCGTACTCGCGGACAAGGTAGGATAATAATAGGTATTGCTTCCTGGAGGCAGAGTGGATAATTTATCCACCCGCCCGGTGTGAGATAAGGTGAAGTAACTTTTATAGGTAAGGTCGGCGGAATAATAGCCGGAACGCACGACCATCTCGGAGTTAAAACTGTTAGAGATAATAGGGTTGCGGGAGTTGGCAAAGGAATATATACCCGGTACGTTTAAATAGTTGGTGGTGGTATAACTGGAGTTATAACGGAAACTGCGCAAGTTACCGCCCACAAAAGCATTCAGGTTTACGTTCTTAAGGATTTCATCATCGAATTTCAACATGACCTCCGTGTTATTTTCAAATAATGCACGCCGGTCTTCACGGTAATCACCACGGGCCTCTTCACGACCGTAGGAGGTGGCGGAATAAGGAAATCGCTCCGGCCTGAAAATATCATAGGTGGTCACATTGGTCCGGCCCAACAATTCCAAATTTTTTGCAATTTTATACTTCAAAGTTGCATATCCGTAGATATCATTTTTATAATGTCCGCGCAACCATTCTTTGGCCAGAAACCACGGATTATTGTACCGCTGATATTCGGCATAGATTTGCTGGATACCTTCTTTACCCGGCTGCCAATAATTGCGCATATCATCGACATCCCAGTCAGCGCCTCCCCAGATGACGATGTTGTAGACCATACTGTTCGGTCCATACTGCACATCAGGAAAATTCGGCGTGGTCTGCCGGTTATAGTTGATATTGGTTTCAAATCTCAGCCGCGGGGAAAAATTGTACCCCAGTGAGGTGTTAAAATTAAAGGCATTTAGTTTGGTGTTCGGTACCAATCCTTTTTGATGGGTGTAAGAGGTGGAAAACCGGATATCCGCCTTATCTGTTGTTGAAGATACCGCCACATTTTGAGTCGTTAATAACCCCGGTTGGAGAAATCTCTTAAGATTATCCTTACCCCGGGCTACCCAGGGCGTAGCTGTCCGTGCTCCGGTAACAGGATCTAATGGGCTGTCGTATTGCGGGATCAACTGGCCTTCAAATTTTGGGCCCCAGACGTCATAATCACCATCATTTGTTCCTCCGCCTCGCCCGTCTACAAAAGCGTAGCGGCCGTGGTCCCCAGGGCCATATTCGTCTTGAACTTTTGGAATAGCCACAAAGCCGCTTTCTACCATGGTGGAAGAATTAATCTCGATAGAAAAGCCGCGTTTATCGGTACTGCCTTTTTTGGTGTTGATGACTATGGCTCCATTTTGGCCACGGTAACCATACAACGCCGAAGCAGCTGGACCTTTTAGCACAGTGATAGATTCGATGTCATCCGGATTGATATTCCAGGTATCCGAGTTAATGGGGATACCATCCACCACATAAAGGGAAATGTTTGAACCACGCAGGTTAAGACGCGGGGAGCCCAGCATCTCCGGGCTAATGCCCACAGAAAGACCGGAAACTTTACCCACTAAATTACTCACCGGATTAGGTTCTCTGGCTTTGACCAACTCGCTGCCTTTTACCTCCTGGGCAGCATAACCCATCCGTTTCACCTCCTTTTTCACCCCTAAGGCCGTGACGATAACTTCCTGGAGCTGTTCCGACTCCACTTTCAGGGTTATATTAAATTCCGTTTGATTATTAACCGCCACTTCCAGTCTTTCATATCCCACATAGGTGAAGATCAACACATCATTTATCCCAGCTTCGATGATAAACTGGCCATCATTGTCAGTGACAGTACCGGTAAAAGTCCCTTTAACTTGTACAGACACCCCTATTAAAGGAAGCTGATCTTCATCCTTGGCCGTTCCTTTCACCAGGGATTGTGCTTGAGCCAGGTGTGTCGTCAGCAGGAACGCTAACCACAAAACCAGGGATTTTTTGATTGAAGTAAAATTTTCGTAAGCCATGATCGAATTTTTTATGATTCAGAGTTCTAAGATTTTCTAAAAAGATGACCCAAAAGTATTAGCCTGGTATAAACCCAATATAATCAAATCATGATGGAACCGTTAACCTTCATTGACTCGGCTAATTATTAAAAGAACCACTAGTCCGGTTTAGTCCAACCTGATTCTGAATAACAATTTTAATAAACTAAATTTATATATACTAAACTTAATAAAAAAATATTTTTTGTTTTATTCTTCCGGGTCAATAGTATGATTCTAAAAGTATAGCCTAAATCGACCAGATATTTTACCGTATTGCGCAACAACCAAATACTTCACGGAAATGCTGAAGCGGAAGAATGGGCTAAATCCAGGTTATCGAAAATAACTTAAAGGTGCGGGGTATTTTCAGGCGGTACCTAGGCGCATCACTTTGATTTTTTTGAGGATGGGAGTTTAACATCTTCTTCCAGAAAAAAATAAACCACCAGCATCTGGGATTTACCGGTGTGAATGTTGCTGGGCTTATGTCCTAAACGGCCATCAAAAAATATGGAATCGCCCTCTTCCAGGATATAAAGCTTGCCATTGATCAGGTATTCCACTTTGCCCTCTATCACATATTTATATTCAAAGGCATTGGTATGAACCAATTTGGTTCGGGTAGCTCCCGGTCCCAGTTCAAGCAGGACTATATCCACGGTTTTATGGTCCAGGTTGCGGGTCAGAATGCGCTTATAGATAAAGCCTTTGGCATTTTCTTTCTCAAACTGCAGGTAATTGGTTGCTTTTTTGATGATTACCTCCCCCGGTTGTTGATGGTCTATGCCCGAAAAAAATTCATTCAAATCCACATTGAGTGCACCAATAATTTTCATCAGGACCAAAAGTGAAGGGATGGTACGGTTATTTTCGATTTGGGAGATCAGTCCTTTACTTACATCCGTCTTTTTAGCCAGTTCTAAGACAGTAATGCCTTTTTGACTGCGGATCTGTTTAATTTTATTACTTACTTCCAGTAAAATATGCTCGTGCATAATGAATGATCAGTAGGTTCTGAGATTGGTAATTGCCATAAAAAGTAAGCACTATATACTGCCACCGCCTCCAAAATAAACATTTTTAATAAATGTAATGGACTATACTAAATATAATCAGTCCATCAAAGATCTACTTACCTTCTATTCTCGCCACAGTCATTAAAGCTTCATCCAGAATATGAATGGCTCTGGCCAGTTCTTCCCTCTGGATAATCAATGGGGGAGATAACTGAAGTACATTACCCTGGGATACTTTAAAACTCAGACCGTGTTCCAAACAATAATACATGACCTGCTCAGCTTCCTGCCGGGCCTTTTCTTTAGTAACCCGGTCCTTGACCAATTCTACGCCCCACAGCAAGCCCAGCCCGCGCACATCACCGATCAAGGCATGCTTTTGCTGCAATTCCTCCAATTTTTGGCGCATAAACAGGCCATCTGCCTGTACTTTTTCCAACAGCTGATGTTCTTCGATGTAGTCCAGCAAAGCTAGCCCAGCTACAGCACCTAAGGGATTTTTTTCATGGGTGAAATGACCTAACGACACTTTATCAGCGAGATTATAATGATCACGGGCCACGATAGCTGCCATGGGCAGGATGCCTCCTCCCAAACCTTTACCCAAACATAAAATATCCGGTTCTATGCCAAAGTGTTCGAAAGCCCACAGTTTGCCGGTGCGCCCAAAGGCTATCGGGATTTCATCCAGAACCAATAAAACGTTATGCCGGTTACAAATGTCCCGCACCCTTTGCCAATAAGCCTGTGAAGGAATCTGCACGTCGGTATTACGGATGGTTTCAACGATGAAGGCACCAATGTCTCCTTCTTTTTCGATGATATACTCCAGATAATCAGCATACTGGATATCCCCCCCGGATGCCGAGGGCCAAGGTCCCCGGTAAGTCATGGGAGGTGGGATACGCTCCACACCAGGAGCCAATAGTCCCATCTGATGTCTGAATTCCCGCTCCCCTCCCACGCTGATTGCATCCAAAGAAGCGCCGTGAAAAGAATCCCACAGGGATACAATTTTCTGCTTTCCGGTTACCACCCTCGCCAATTTTAAGGCCATGCTCACGGCGGAAGTTCCGCCTGGAGCAAACAATACCCGCTTAAGGTTTCCCGGCAAGAGGGAACCCAGCTTTTTGGCCAGGTCAATAGCTGGAACATTGGTAAAACGGCGTGGGGAAAAAGGTAACACATCCATCTGCTCCTTGACCTTTTGGATAATATAGGGGTTTCGATGACCCAACTGATGCACATTATTTCCATGAAAGTCCATAAACCGCTTTCCCTGCACATCCGTAAGATAGATGCCTTCAGCCGAGACTAAAACATCCAGACAAGGTGTAGACAATGCCTGATGCAAAAAATAACGCGCATCCTCTTCTAACCAATAATTGGTTTCTTCATGGCCAAGTACCGCATACCAACCCCGCCGTGAAGGAGCGTGGTTTACATCACCTTCAATTCCAAACATGCATCCATCTTTATCAAAAACATTTACAAAATAATAATTTATGCTGCAGGTAAAATTAAAAATCAGTAATTAGTTTAGTGGGACTAAACTTTTTTTATGTTTTCATGGTGGGCATTTTTAGCGTGGCTAACCATGTCAATCTAAAATTCAAATAAAACTTCATATGAAAATTGTATTAGGTCTAGTGGTTATCTTCTGTTGTGCAGCCCAACATCTCTTCACACAACCGCGCCAAATGTTCAAAACTTTGCAAGTTCCTGGACGTAACCGGCAATGTCAGATAGACACTATGTCCAACCGGGCCATATTACCCAGTGGCCGGTGGGTCACTCCCGCCGGTCAGGTGGTGCGTATAGCGCATGATCCATTTGGCCTAAGCATCAGCCCGGATGGCCGATGGGCCATTTGTTTGCACGACGGATTTATCACCCGCATTGCCCTGGGGCCAGGGTCTAACCTGCAGGTCAATCAGATTCCTGATTATCAAAAAACCATCCCCTCACCTCTTGAGGGTTCCTCCTTCATGGGCGTAGCCTTTTCGAAAGATTCCCGCCATGTATATTTAAGCGGTGGAGATAACGGGTTGGTGATTCATTTTGATGTTCTGAATTTAAAACGAATAGATACCATTACTCTGAATCAAAAAGTTCAGGACAGTTCTTACACGGAAAGTTTTGTGTCTGACCTGGTCATGGATACGCTGCATAACCAACTTTTAGTTCTCGACCGTGCTCATTTTCGCCTGGTGGCAATTGACCCGGTTACTCGTCAAATTAAAAAATCCCTGCCAGTAGGTCGGCAACCTTTCGGCTTAACCCTCACTCCGGACAGACGCTTTGCCTTTGTGGCCAATGTAGGACTTTATGAATATCCCTTGGTGCCCGGTGTAACCCAGGCATCCCGGGATACCTTTATGCTCAAATTTCCTCCTTATGGGGCTCACACCCGCCAATCCAAACAAGGCGTAACCGTGGATGGTCGCCAGATTCCGGGATTGGGTGACCCTCTGGATGAACAGGCGATGAGTGTGTGGATGATTGATTTAAACACCTTGTCTGTGGTCCACAAGTTCAAACCCGGCTTGCAGATCGGAGAAATGATCGAAGAAGCTGAAGTGGTGGGCGGGGCCAGCCCCAATACCGTGGTTGCCACCAACCGTTTTGCTTATATCTCCAACGCCACGAATGATAACATTGCAGTTATAGACCACCAACAGCGGCACATTATAGACCATATCCCACTTAAGGTCCACCCGTTTTTGGATAACTACCGGGGATTGATGCCATTTGGCATGACCTTAACCCGCGACGAAAAAACCTTATTTGTAGCCTTGCTGGGTTTTAATGCCATCGCTGTGGTAGACCTGCCTTCGCGACAAGTTCGCGGACTAATCCCCGCCGGATGGGGGCCTACCCGGGTGAGTTTATCCCCGGATGAAAAATATCTGTATGTGACCTCATCCAGGGGATTAGGTGCTGGCCCTAATGGTGGTAAAAGTTTTGTGGCTCCGGCCCAAGGTACCTATGTCGGGGATATCCAGTTAGGTACGTTTCAGCAGCTTCCCCTACCCGACAAGGATCAGTTAGCCCAGTTCACCCATCAGGTATTAAATAATACCTTTGAAGAGGTGATGGTGCCCTCAGCAAGTCCGGCGGTTTTTCCTCCTTTACCTGTATCTAAAAAGAAACCACTGATCAAATATATCGTCTACGTCACCAAGGAAAACCGCACCTATGATGAGTTTTTCGGACAATTATCTTCCGGGGATGCCACGCTAGCCCGATATGGATTAGGCACCAGTTTTACATATCAAAAAGATACCATCCGGCAAGCCGACATTACCCCAAACCACCACCGGATTGCCCAACAGTTTGCCTATTCAGATAATTTTTATTGTGACTCGGACGCCTCCATTCACGGTCATCACTGGATGGTAGGCGTCATTCCCAACGAATGGGTGGAAGCCAATTCAAACCATGCTGCCCGTTTTAATCCATATTCTAAAGCTCCCGGCCGGCGTTTCCCACGCTCTACCGGTGCTATTGACCCGGAAGACTATAATGAAACTGGTGGCCTTTGGGAAGCTTTGGACCGAAAAAAGATCCCCTTTTACAATTTTGGGGAGGGTAATGAATATGCCGGCGTATGGGAGGAATGGGACCACCTTGAATTTGGTGCCCGCCAGCCTGTAGTTTTCCCCATCCAGGAAGCTTTATATAACCGTACTTCACGCCAATACGCGGGGTTTAACATGGACATCCCGGATTGGCTGCGTATGGACCAGTTCGAAGCAGAATTCACCGCCATGTGGCTAAATAAAAAGAAAAAACTGCCCCTGCTGATTACCATCCAACTACCCAATGATCATGGCTCGGGAGTACGGCCCGCTGCCGGATATCCCTATCCCCACTCGTATATGGCTGATAATGATATCTCTTTGGGTCGATTATTACAGTTTTTATCACATACACCCTATTGGGCCAATATGCTGGTCATCATTACCGAGGATGATCCCCAGGGTGGTGTGGATCATATTGATGCTCACCGGTCATTATTGCTCATGGCCGGCCCTTATGTTAAAAAAGGTTATGTCTCACATACGCACGCTAATTTTGGATCCATCCTGCGGGTTATCTATAACCTGCTGAGTGTACCCTACGTCAATCAGTATGACGCCACCGCATCCTTATTAAGTGACTTTTTTACCGATGAACCGGATTTTACACCATATAAAATGGTTATTCCCGATCAACGGGTGTTTGATGTGGACAAGGCCATGGATATCTACCGAAAAACTTTTCAGTGGACCAGTCCTTCGCCCGGCATCAAGATGGATGATCCTACTGAACAGCGCAAAGAACATTACCGCCAGCAAAAACAAGACTAATTGACAGAATTACAAAAAATATTTTATCGTATGCCAATGCACTGATTTTAAGTTGTTTTTTTCGTTTCGCAAGTCCGATTTCAGAAGAATAAACCTATTTAAACTAACTGCGTATTTTTAATTTTAAGGTACCTGCCTTATCAAAAAACTGATTAACTTTCATTTTAGAATAATTTATAACATCAGCTTGAAAATAAGCTGTATAATTAATCCTTAA
>JAYRWN010000111.1:0-2969 GCA_041917975.1 Saprospiraceae bacterium
AAAATCTACGAGCTGATGCCTTTTGACAATATGATGGTCATTTTGGACCTGCCCGGTGCTGAGTTGGATTCCTTATGCCAACAAATCGCTGCGGATGAAGGCTGGCCCGTCAGCAGAGAACTCCGGTTTATGATCCGCCAGGGCCGTGCCGAAAATATTCAGGTGCACGGGATACCCTTGGATTATCAAAAAATATATCGCATCCTGCTGCCGGATTATGTAGCTAATGGTTATAACCGCATGTATTATCTCACTGATAATCCGCGGGAGAATACCGGGATATTGATCCGTGATGCTATCATCGCTTACGTACGTCTGCAGACTGCACAAGGGAAAACTATTGCCGCGGTCAGGGATGGCCGGATTATCGTTAGTCAATGACCATGAATAGGAGAGGATTTATAAAATGGATGGGTACCGGAACAGCAGTGAGCTGCTGGCAGCCTTCCGTATTATTAGGTGCGGGCGAAGTGACCAAACTGGTTTTACTGCACACCAATGATGTGCATAGCCGCATCGATCCTTTTCCCATGGATGGCAGTCGCAATCAAGGTGGAGGAGGGACCGCCCGGCGGGCTGCCATCATTAAACAGATCAGGGCATCTGAAGCCCACCTCTTACTTGTGGATGCCGGTGATATGTTCCAGGGGACGCCATATTTTAATCTTTTTGGCGGCGAACTGGAGTTAAAACTGATGAGCCAGATGCAGTACGATGCCGGTACCATTGGCAATCATGATTTTGATGGCGGAATTGACGGGCTGGCCCGGCAATTGGTTCATGCCACATTCCCCTTGATTAATAGTAATTATATCCTTGATAATACTCCTTTAACCGGAAAAGTAAAGGCCCATCAGATCTTTGAACGCGGTCCACTCAAAATCGGTATTTTCGGAGTGGGCATAGAACTGGAAGGGTTGGTACCTAAAACATTATATGGCGATGCCAGGTATACTGATCCGCTGCTCAAAGCGAACGAGATGGCCCGGTTTTTAAGACGGGAGGAAAGGTGTGATTTAGTGATTTGTCTTTCGCACCTGGGGTACTCCTATAAAGAAAATAAAGTCTCCGATCAAATATTGGCCGACCAATCAAGAGACCTCGATATCATCATCGGTGGTCATACCCATACCTTTATGCCTAAGCCGGAAATGCGCCGTAACCTGGACGGCGAACCCGTGATCATTAACCAGGTGGGGTGGGGTGGTTTAGTCTTGGGCCGGTTGGACATTTTCTTTGAAAAAAATCGCCGACGCAAATGTGTCAGCTGTCAAAATACGTTGATTAACTGATTTTGACTTTAAGTCAAGTAGGGTATTTGAAGGGCGTTTATCTCCGCCTATTGTTACGCAGTTTAATACAATTTAATTATTTAAATTATATGTAATTGTTGTATAATTTATTGATAATTAAGTTTTTATACTCTTAAAAAAAAATCATCAAAGAAATTCGGTCAAGTTGTGAATTTGTGGGAAAATTGTGCATCTTTGTCACCTTGATTGGACCGGAGAGCCCGAACCGCCCAGACAAGAAGGCCATACCTACTGAGAGGAGATAAGTGAATAACTAACTTTACGCTGGGAAAGATGAAAGATCGTTTTAATGTCTGGGAAAACTGCCTTAAACACATCAGGGATACTGTATCAGGGCAGACTTTCCGGACCTGGTTCCAGCCCATCAAACCGATCCGACTCGACAAAGACATCCTCACCATCCAGGTTCCCAATAAATTTTTCTATGAATGGTTGGAAGAACACCATTTGGCTTTGCTTAAAAGGGTCATCAGGCAAGAACTTGGCGACAAAGGCCGTTTGGAATATCAGATTTTAGTCGAACCAGGGCAAGCTGAAAATCAAAAAGAGATTCGCGCTCAGGACGTGGACATGATCAGTGCGGAATTGATCAAAAATCCCTTCGTGATTCCGGGCATCAAAAAGATGCGCATTGACCCACATTTAAATCCTGCTTACACCTTTGAAACCTTCATCGAGGGCTCCTGTAATCGTCTGGCGCGCAGCGCCGGTAAAGCTATCGCAGAAAAACCAGGTGGCACCTCTTTCAATCCTTTGGTGGTGTATGGGGATGTGGGGTTGGGTAAAACTCACCTGGCGCAAGCGATTGGCAATGAAATTGTCAGCAAACATCCGCAAAAAACCGTGCTCTATGTCAGCTCGGAGAAATTTACCAACCAAATTATCCATGGCATTAAAGGCAATAGCATTAACGATCTGGTCCAATACTACCAGACTTTGGATGTATTGATTGTGGATGACATCCAGTTTTTGGCTAACCGCACCAAAACACAGGAGATATTTTTCCACATCTTTAATCAACTGCATCAAAGTTCGAAACAGATTGTGCTCACCTCCGACCGTCCGCCCAAAGATCTGGAAGGCATGGAAGAACGGTTAATTTCGCGGTTTAAGTGGGGGTTAAGTGCCGACCTGCAAGTCCCTGATTTAGAGACTCGTATGATTATTTTAAAGGCTAAGGTGGACAAAGAAGGCATAGAAGTTCCGGTAAAAGTATTAGAATTTATCAGTTATAATATCAAGAATAACATCCGCGAGCTGGAAGGGGTGCTGGTTTCCCTGGTGGCTCACTCGTCTTTAACCAAGCGGGAGATCAATCTGCAATTGGCGCGGGAAGTGGTAGAAAATTTTATCGACCGTCAGCACAAAGAAATAAATGTGGAAAGCATCCAGGCTATGGTGGCGGAACACCTGAACATACCTATCGAACGGTTGCGCAGTAAAACGAGGAAAAGGGATATCGTCATGGCCCGGCAATTGGCCATGTATTTATCTAAAAATCTCACTAGTGAACCTTTAAAAAGTATTGGGGAGTTTTTTGGTGGCCGCGACCACAGTACAGTTATCTATTCGCTCAAGGCGGTACAGGATTTGATGGATATAGATCAAGAGTTCAAAAAATCCGTCTATGAGCTGGAGAAAAAAATAAAAATGAGT
>JAYRWN010000112.1:0-7798 GCA_041917975.1 Saprospiraceae bacterium
GGATGAATATGCTGAGCAAATAAAATCAGTGCCGGGAATTACCTTTTATGCGCTAAATAGATTAAGGCGCTCAGGGATTAATCCGGTGCATGATGTACAGTTGTACTTTGAATTAAAAAAAATATATCAAACCATCCAGCCGGATATAATTATTCACTTTACCCATAAATTAAACATCTTCGGGGGCTGGGCGGCGAAACATTTGGGTCTTAGGTCTTATGGGGTAGTCACCGGATTGGGTTACGGGTTCATCAACCATGCGCTGTTACGTTTTATTTTGAGTAACTTATATCGTTTAAGCGCCAATACCCATCAGGAACTGATCTTTGAGAACAAGGAAGACCTGCAATTATTCCGGTTACAAAAAATAATCCCGGCGCATTGTGGCGTGGCGGTGAATGGTTGTGGGGTAGATAGTGTTTATTACGCTCCTCCGCCCAACCGCCAGTCTGATGACCAGATTATTTTTTTATTTCTGGGCCGCTTGCTGGTGGATAAAGGCCTGCTGGAGTTTTTGCACGCGGCCGAAGGCATCAAAACTGATTTCCCCCAGGTGACCTTTTGGGTGGCCGGCGCGGTGGATAAATTTAATCCCGCAGGAATTAATCCGGCTATCCTGGAAGATTATATAGAAAAAGGGGTGATAGACTACCTGGGTTTTGTGGAGGATGTGCGGCCCATCCTGGCGGCATGTACCTGCCTGGTCTTGCCCTCCTACCGGGAAGCCATGGCCCGGTCGATAACCGAAGCGATGGCGATGGAAAAACCGGTGATCACGACGGACACGGCTGGCTGCCGTGAATTGATCGAAGACCAGCGGGGTGGTTTTGTGGTGCAGGTAAAGGATGTGCCTGGCCTGGCTGCAGCTATGAATAAGATGATCCAGCTGACCAATCAGGACAGGCTGAGCATGGGACAGGTTAACCGGGACAAAGTCATCCGACTTTATGCAGATCCCATCGTCGTGGGGCAATATTTAGCTTATTTAGGGTTGGCCTGTTAAGCCAGGCAGCCGGCCAGGAAAGAAATTGCCTTTAAAAAATGATCCGGAATAAATTTCTAACCAGTAAATTTGTCAGATGTATTATTACTCCGCTTTCACACTAACGTTTCAATCTGACCTTCCTTTACCTTCATATTCCCAGCTGGATACCCTTCCGGCGGCGGCGGATGTAGTGATAAAACGGGTGCAAGCCCCCTTAGACAGCTCCCCGGCCTTTCATTATCAGTTTGAAGAGACTTTGCATCTGTGGGCGCATGAAGGGAAAGAGATCTTTTATTACACGGAAGAAACGTGGGAGGTGCGTTTTATCCGCATGTACATCCTGGATTATGCCCTGATCGGCCTGTTTTACCAGCGGGGCTGGTTTCCTTTACACGGGGGAAGTGTGGTTATGCCGGATGGAAAAGTCATGATCATCACCGGTCCTTCCGGAACGGGTAAATCCACTACGGTGACGCAATTTGCCGCGGCGGGGTACCCACTGCTGGGCGATGATATCGCAGTGATAACTTTTGTCGAGGACAAAATGATGGTCTTACCTGCGTATCCGGAGATCAGTGTTTATGAACACGTTTATGACCAGTATAAAAAATTTTTTACGGTAACCTCTGAAAGCCGGCGCTGGAGTATGCCCAGTAAAGTGGATTTTCGTCCCCGGGACGTTTTTCAAACCGAGCCGGCGGAATTATCCACCATGGTTTTTCTTGATCCCGAGTCGGTGGAGAACCCGACGCTGCAGCCTATCAGCGGCAGCCTGGCCATGCAGCGGCTGAGAGAACAGTCTTTAAATTATTTGTCTAGTGTGGAAAATTTTGGAATTATAGAAGATTATTTTCAAAAAGCAATCAAAATTTGCCGTCATCTTAATCTTTATTTGCTCAGCATCACAAAAAACTACATACTTTTTAATAGTGTAACCTACTTGCTTAAACATCTGAATAATTTTAACTTTGAAAATAAAAATTTAATTAATTATGAAACTACCAAAGAAAAAGACCAACAAATGGTTGAAACCGACTATTTCGATATATAGCCGAATAGTTACAGAAACTGGAACTAAAACTGGTGAAGAAAATCAAGGCAATACTACAGGAAGTATGATGTAAATCGGTTAATAGACTCATTTTAAGTACTAAATACCATCAGATTTACAACCTCTTTAAGGAAGTCTCCAAATAAGAACTGTGGGAAATACAATGCAATCTAAAAATTTGTAGCAACTTTTAGGGGTGATTGCTTCCGAAACTAAGATGATGTCTGAACTAAAATTGATATCTAAAGTTCAGAACTCTTTACATTCCCTCTTAAATGAATTTGTAAATATAACTATACCTTTAGAATCTTGGGCTACCTGTAACAGCTGTGTCCTGCAAAGAGACCCCAAAAGTGCCTATCTGAACACCAAATGTTGCACCTATTACCCGCATTTAATGAATTATGCAGTGGGTGGTTTGCTGCAAGACGATAACCCACTATTGGTGGAAGGACAACAAAGAGTAAAAACCATCATTCAGGCTAAACAAGGCATTACACCTTACGGGGTGATTGCTACCACTAAATATGATCATAAGAGAGGCCAAGTCGACGATCTGATCAAAAAGGCCTCCTCCTTAGACATCAACAGTGGATACACCCGCAAACTGGCGGATGACCTTTTGTGTCCTTATTATCACGAAGGGTTTTGTACCGTTTGGGCGTATCGCGAACATTGTTGTTCCACCCATTTCTGTGTATCCGTGGGGGGAGAAGATGGAAAAAATTTCTGGAAAGCAGTAGACGATTATTTGATCGTCACCGAACAGAAACTGAGTAAATACGCCCTGCTGGAGTTGGGCTGGGATGCGCAACAGGTGCTTACCGAGCGGGTGACCAGCGGCCTGCTGGGGGTCGAAAATGAACACGGCCAGGTGGATGAAGAAAAATATAGACATCTGTGGGGCTCATGGGCCGGTAAAGAAGAAGAGTTCTACCGCCAATGTTACCAGGTGGTGACCCAACTGGATGAACAGCAATTTCAACGCATTATGGGCCTGGACCATGATATTTTGTTAAAACGGATCCATCTCACCCATCAAACTTTTGTTCATCCCCTAGTTCCCGACCTGCTCCGGTTAAATGAGGAGGTGGAATTTATCCCGGACATTGACGGATGGGTAGATATCAAGATGGCCGATGGCTACCGGCGCAGAATACCCCGGTTTGCCGAAACGGTGCTGCGCGCTTTTGACGGTCAGCGGCCAACTTCTGCTATTCTGGTTGAATTCGGCCCGTTGGGTGAATATTTTAAACGCGATTTTCTCTTGCCGGTATATAAAAACCGGGTTTTAGAAGCAGTTCAGCCCAATTAAGCTTAAAAACATCCTCCCGGATTAAATAATCCTTCGTGTCTCTCTTTACCAGTTTTTTATTTATCCTGCAGGAAATCCGCAAGGCCGGTGGAAGGCGGTTATACCTGCTGGCCGGATTAACCTTAGTGATCAGCTTATTGCCTTTTGGCGGGTATTTTTTTCTCAAGGAACTGCTGGATGTGCTGATGTCCGGCAACGGCAGTGCGCAGGTGTTTCCCGGAGGAGCGCTCCTGGCCTTAGGGCTCACCTGGCTGTTGATACCCTTGCTGCAAAATCAAGTACAATATCGTCAAGAGACCCTGGATTTGTTGGTCCAAAGTCATTTTGGGCAGCTGATCATGGGCAAATCCTCACGGGTCGCCCTGGCTTATTATGAAAATCCGGACTTTTTTGACAGCCTGCACCGCGCCCAGGAAGAAGTCACTTACCGTCCGGCGATGATCCTGCAGGCCGTACTGGGATTATCCCAGGGCTTAACCGGAACCCTCATCGCTTTAACCGTTCTGCTACTGCAGGCCTGGTGGCTGGCGGTAATCTTTATTTTTTCGCTGGCCCCGGTTATTTTCATCCGGATCTATTATTCGCGGAAATTGTATCAGGAACAATTAGCGACTACCTCACTGCGCCGGCAGACCTGGTACCTGCATAATATCCTGACCGGAAAAACCTGGGCCAAAGAATTACGTCTGTTTCAGTTTGCTCCGGCGTGGATAAATAAATATCAAAAGACCCATGCAACTTTATTTCAGCGGCAATCACAGGTTTTGCAAG
Source organism: Saprospiraceae bacterium (assembly GCA_041917975.1). Lineage (GTDB taxonomy): Bacteria > Bacteroidota > Bacteroidia > Chitinophagales > Saprospiraceae > JAYRWN01. The sequence goes on from JAYRWN010000112.1 coordinate 4,123, forward strand.
GAAAAAGCCGCGGATCTTCTCTGACCCAAATCCTGGAAATAGCCGTATTGATGGTGGCCTTGGTGTTTTTTGTGCGTCAAACCTGGCAAGGGCTGCTGTCCATACCGGTCTTCGTCATGTTAGTGCAGGTCCTCCAACGGGGTCAGAGCGCGTTGCAAACGATCATGCAAAGCCTGGTACACTTATATCATCATCAGTTATTTGCCAGGCACATCTTTACTTTTTTGCACTTACCTGATGAAACAGAAAACAAAACCTATCCAGCCGTCTTCCAACCCAGCCAAACAATCCGCCTCAACGACGTTTCTTTTACCTATCCGGGCAATCAGCAACCGGCGCTCAAACAAATCAATCTGTCCTGGCAGCGGGGCAAAGTGCTGGCACTGGTGGGACAAAACGGCAGCGGAAAATCAACCATAGTCAACGTATTGAGCGGATTTTATCCGGAATACCGGGGGCAAATTCTAGCTGATAAAATTGAGTTACGGTCCATTGATCCGGATAGCTGGCGAAAAAATCTGGCAGTGGTCCAGCAGGACTACGGCCAATATCAACTGACTGCAGAAGAAAACATTACCCTGGGAAATGATGACCCGGGAGCTGATGAAAACAAATTGGCGTCGGCGATCAAAATAACACAGGTGAATGAATTTATCCAGGACTGGCCGGCGGGTATAACTACCCAACTGGGTAAACAATATGGCGAAGGAGAAGAACTGAGTGGAGGGCAATGGCAAAGGCTGGCCATCAGCCGGGCCTTGTATAAAGAGGCGGATATGCTTATTCTGGATGAACCGACCAGTGCCATAGATCCGGTGGTGGAGTATCAATTGTTGCGGCAAATAAAAGAGCTCTATGCGGAGAAATTTCTTCTGTTGATCACCCACCGGGTTTATAACTTACGCCTGGCTGACCAAATAATTGTTCTGGATCACGGGCGGGTGGTCGAAAGTGGTTCTTTTGATGCATTAATTGAACAACGTGGAGCCTTCTTTAATCTCTTCCAAAACCAGCTTTAAGGCTATTGATTTTATGACTGCGCTGATCAGCGGTAATCCCGGCCGGTTGCCTCGTGCTATGGCGGAGTGGGAGGACGTTTTGGCATCCGCAGGCCATCATATGGTACGGCCCTATCTCCTGCACCGTATGCATTCAATAAATTTACCCATACCTCAGCCCATCCTGGAAGACTGGAAACAAGTGGTGCGTCAAATAACTTTGCGTATACTTCTCAATCAACATCAATTGTTGCAGGTTACAGATTTGTTAGGTACAAATAATATTCCTGCAGTCCCTTTTAAAGGAAGTGTTTGGGCACACGGTTTATACGGCTCCATAGAACTGCGGGAATCCTCGGACATTGACTTAATGATTAAGCCTGAAGACAGCGAGCGCGTAAGAGCCGTTTTGCTTGAGCATAATTATTTAGAGGAATTCCCGGTGAGTGTAGAACACCGCAAAAAAATACAGCGCGTGCAGGGAGAGTTAAAATATATATATTTCGATGATCACCATACCGCACACCTGATCGAACCACATCACCGGTCTAATCACATTTATGCCGGGTTCTTCCTTTCGTTTGCAGATTTGCAGGACAGAATAATTACGCAAAAAATCAAACAATCAAATTATGCGGTATATGATCCGGAAGCAACCTGCATACTTTTGGTAATTAATAATGGCGTGTTTGAAGGATGGGAAACTCTGAAATATCTGCTGGACCTTCATCAGTTTCTAAAGAAATACCCTGATGCTGATTGGAATTACATCGGTAATGTGCTTCAGAGCTTAGGAATATTAACGACTTTATTCGTGGGCATAAAACTAGTGCATACTCTGTGGGAAACACCTGTTCCGCCACCTTTCACTAAAGTCGTTACGTCCAGAAGGGTTGGGTGGTTGGTAAACAACAGAAAAAAGGCTCTTGATTATTTCTCAATAAGTTTTTCTTCTCAATTCAATCGCTGGGCTTACAATATTTTATCGCGAGATAGTTTTTGGCAATCCATTAAAGTCTTTTTTCGTCAGTTTTTATATCCTACTTATGACGACTACAGGTTTAAACTACTTCCTGTAAACATGTTTTGGGCTTATCCTTTAGTCCGAATGTACCGGATTATTAAAAAATATTTAGTTTAATATTTAGTTTTTTATGGTCATAGATATGATCCAAAGAGCGATATCCAACCAACCTGTTATGCAATAATGGTCAACATCTTGTTGATAAGGTACTAATTTGCAATATTCAGGAACCGGGTTTATTTTTGATTTTCATAACCAAACGCCTCTATGCAAAAAACAACCGTTTTACAACGCAACAGCACCCATTTATTATCCAGCCAGGTCGGTGATGAGTTGGTGATGCTGGACACCAAAACCGGAGATTACCTGGGATTAAATACGGTTGCCGGTGAGATCTGGTCGTTACTGGAAAGTCCCATAACTTTTGGAGAGTTGTGTCATCAACTCATGGAGGGTTATGACGTGGATGAAGCCACCTGTATCGCGGATACCACCGAATTATTGGATTCCATGATTAAAAAAAACCTGGTGGTGGTGCGTGAAGAAAATTAAACGCGGACTTTATTATCTGAAAAAATACTGCGGGCTTCCTATCAAAGAGCAACTCTACTTTTGGGAAGCCTTTGTTTTTTTAGCCCTCGGCACCAGCATGATTCATATGGCAAAATTCAGCACGTTAATGTCTATTTTTAATCGCGTTGGCCATGATGCGCATGATGTCTTATTGGTCCACCGCCTAAAAGCGGCTATCCACCGGGCAGGCATTTTGGCTCGCTGGCGCCCCACTTGTTATCCACAGGCGTTGACGGCCAAATGGATGCTCACCCGGCGGCAACAACCCTGTGATATCTATCTGGGCACCGGCAAAAATGCTGCGGGTGCTTTCAAGGCCCACGCTTGGACTAAAAGCGGGGCAGTTTTTGTCACCGGCGAATACGGCGTGCAAGATTATACGGTGGTGGCTAAATTCCCTTTGGAAAAATGAGTTGCATTTACGGACTATTTGCCCGGAAAGGAAATCCGGATTTGCGCAGCATCCTGAGGGAACAACAGGATAAACTATCCACTTTTGCCCCGGATGGTGATGGTCAGGCGGTTGTTGGTCCTTTCGGCCTTGGCCATTTATTGGTGCATAATACACCGGACTCACTACATGACCGGCAGCCTTACCACGCTGCGCCACACGATTTGTACATTGTCGGCGATCTGCGCCTGGACAACCGGGAAGAAATTTTTCAACACCTCCGTCTGGTACCCGACCCACATGTACCGGACATCCAATTGGCTCTGCGCCTGTATCAGCAAGAAGGTAAAAAATTCCTGGAGCGCCTGTTAGGTGATTTTGCGCTGGTCATCGTTGACAACGTTAAACAGGAATTGATTGCTGCCCGGGACCCTTTAGGTGTCAAGCCATTTTATTATTTCCTGAACAAGGATTGGTTTGCTTTTGCTTCGCGAATCCGGGGCTTGTGGCCGGTGCCCGGCATAACCCTGAAAATGCAGGAATCCTATGTGCTGGAGATGTTGTATTCCGGCTATCCACACACGAAAAACGAAACCTGTTATGCGGATATTCAACGGCTGGAAGGTGGTCAGGCGATGATCGTCTCGCGGGACAGGGTGCAAACCTGGCGTTACTGGGACCTGCGCTATA
>JAYRWN010000113.1:0-6102 GCA_041917975.1 Saprospiraceae bacterium
AAGTTATTCTGTAAAGTCTTTGATACGATGCATATACCGCATCATAAACTCATACAATATCCACAAAAGTACCAGGATAATCCCAATGATGGTGAGGTTGGATTTAACAACTTTCCGCCTTCTAAAATCTTTACTATCTGTAATACGATGACGTAGATTGGTGGTAATGCGGGTTTTTAAAGCTTCCATGTTTCCTGTACCCGTGGATTGCTGCGCTTTAATCCGCCGTTCCAATTCTTCTTTGCGCGGATCGTAATACCTCGGGATGTAGTTAAAACTTTGTGGTTTGGGCATTTTGCCAGGTTTGAAAAAACTCATCTAAGTCAAAATTATTTTAAGATCTGTGCGTACAAAGTTAATCGCTCTATTTTGCACTGGTATAAAATATTAAACCTCCTTCAACCTGAATTTGTTTGCAGCCACCGAGTTTGAAAATTTCTAATTTTTTACAATACCTGCTTTTTTAGTTGTTCGACGGCATGATTAGCTGCACGTGCCGATAAGGCCATAAAAGTTAAGGATGGGTTTTGAGTGGACACGGAAGTCATACATGCACCATCTGTAACATAAACATTTGGGCAAGTATGGAGCTGATTCCAGCTATTGAGCATTGATGTCTGGGGGTCCCGGCCCATACGCACGCCACCCATTTCATGAATATCCAACCCCGGTGCCTGAGCGCTGTCGGTAACCTGGATATCGGAGAATCCGGCTTTCTCGTACATCTCGGTAAACTGCTCTCTAAAATCCTGGATCATTTTCTCATCATTGTCATCGTAGTCTACATCTATTTTTAGCAGCGGAATGCCCCATACATCTTTTTGGGTATTATCCAGGGTAACCTTATTCGTGGCTTTAGGTATAGTTTCACCCATCATTTGAGAGCCAACATACCAATCACCATATTGCACCGGTTCCATCAGTTGCTTAAGTAGTTCATCCCCCACCCCGTTTTTATTAGAGTTGGTGCTACGGCCGGCAGAAAATGTACTGGCATATCCTCGTAAAAAAGGCATGTCTTGTTTCTTCACATTGCGGAAGCGGGGCAGATAAGCGGAATTAGCCCGTCCGCCTGTGGTTTTTTTATCTTCAAAACCATCAAAACGAGCGGATATCCTGGCCCGGTAATTATGGAAAGCTATGTGAGTACCCAGGATTCCTGAGTCATTGCCCAGGCCTTGAGGAAACCGTGAGGAAGTAGAATTCAATAATATCAAGTTTGAGTTTAAGGTAGCTGCGCTTAGAAAGATCACTCGTGCAAAATACTCCGTAGTCTCTTTAGTCAACGTGTCCACTACCCGTACGCCGGTAGCCTTGTTGGTTTTATCGTCAAAAATAACACTGTGGACTGTTGAGTTGGGTTTGAGGGTTAAGTGTCCGGTTTTCTGAGCCCATGGAATCACACTGGACACTGAGCTAAAATAGCCACCGAAAGGGCATCCCCGCTGACATAAATTGCGGGCCTGACACAACGAACGGCCTTGCTGAATATGAATATCACGCACTTGGGTTAGGTGAGCGCAGCGCGAAGCGATGACATACCGCCCGGTATAATGTTTTTTAACCACCTCTTGAAAATGGGTTTCCACGCAATTTAGTGGCCACGGTGGTAAAAAATCACCATCGGGCAGAATATCCAGGCCATCCTTATTGCCGGCAATACCGGCGAAATGTTCCACTAGCGTATACCATGGGGCTAAATCAGCATACCTGATGGGCCAATCCACCGCAAAACCGTCTCTGGCCGGACCCTCAAAATCATAGGCACTCCAGCGCTGGGTATACCTGGCCCACAATAATGATTTGCCACCCACTTGATAGCCACGTATCCAGTCAAAGGGCTTTGCCTGGACATAGGGATGTTCCTGATCCTTGACAAAAAAATGTTGCGCATCCTCGCGAAAAGCATAACATCTGCTCACCACCGGATTCTCCTTTTGGACAAGGTGTGGAATGCTGCCGCGGTGCGGAAATTCCCAGGGTTCTTTATTTGTCGTGGGATAATCCTTTAGGTGCTCTACGGGTTTACCACGATCTAATAACAATGTTTTTATTCCTTTGTCGCACAGTTCCTTAGCCACCCATCCACCGGATAGTCCTGCGCCAACAACTATGGCGTCAAACTGATGATCATTTTGCATAAAATCAAACCATTAATTATATTCTAAAAGGCCACACAACCCTGATACTTGCCAGGAATCATGGCATATCCGAGATGTTCAGTGAGATAATACTTTGAACCGGTAAAGTATTGCAGGGTGTAATTTTTTATCGTCCGATGAAAAAATGACAAATCAGAGTTTTCATCTTTTTTGTCATCCATGTCGCGGATCAAAGTCAGTTGATTTTTAATATCCAGGTCCAGGAATATTTTTCCAGTTATTTTTTTCGTGTTTTTTTCGAAATGCTGCAATCCATTAATAAAACTATTGATGTTTTCAGGTGAATGCACATCATTCAGCATGGTCAGCAAAAATTGAGTCCGCGTTTCGGGATTCTCTAATTTTTCTTCCTGGATGGGAAGCAACACGGCGCCGTATTGATTTAATAAATCCACTTGTGTTTGAGTTAATTTAAGCTGGGGATACCCGGAAATAAACTGGGGTTCCTGTCTACAGGCTGGCCAGAGCATAACTCCTGCCGAAGCAACAGACAACTGCACTAATACAGATCTTCTATCCATTAACATTTGTTTATCGGTGAATATAAAGCATTCTTAAAGAAGTGCTCCAAAGTTTTTTATTAACAAAAGTGAGTTTGGCCATAGAAATGCATGCCGACAGGCCTAAACCCAAAACATCCACAAACTTGGTATAATAATTGTTTGAATAAGTTTTGTTACTAACCCAAATACTACTACTCCATGTCAAACCAATGGTCAATTGGTGACGGCGTCCTGCATCATGCCGAGGGCGTTGATCAATATTACATAGAAAAAGGCCGTAAAAAGACCATTACTCTATTTCTGTCTTTGATTTCTTTTACGCTGATTCTCACTTTATCTCGCGATGTTATTTTTTCGCACCTGGATACCTACAATGTGATCAATTCTTTTTTTAGAATCCTCTTCGAATTTATTTTATTTATCTTTTTATATCGGGGCAAACCCTGGGCGAGAATAATCCTCATATTATTTTATGCCTTTCGCATCGTCTTCCATGGCATGACCTTATACTATGCATCTGATAATCCATGGCATGACATCATCATTAAGTCACTGATGATGGTCATTTTTTGTTATGCGATTTATTTCTTAACCAGAGATAAGAATTTTCTTTGCTTTTTTAGGTCACAACGTCAGTCTGATCTGCTCATTAGACAAAGTACAGAATACCAATACCAGGATTAAACCATAATTGGGGCGTTGATCAGGACTTAATCATCCACGGCTATTTTTCGCACCTCCAAAATCTTGTGGGTCACCGAATTTCCCGGTGTACCCATGATCAAACCACGGCATTTGGAACTACCGCAGGCGCACATGAACGGCTCTGACCTTTCGTCTAAAAAAGAAGAATAATCCAGCGTTAATTCTTCATCCTTTTTTATTGCCCGTATAGCTACTACATTGAGCCCATCGTAACTTGTATTCGCATCACAACTATGATTTTCAGGAGCCCATGCTTCCGGATCTTCATCCCAGAGCGCATATACTTCGCTGCTTAAAGGGTAGGCATAACGACGAAAATTATCTTGTTCTTCTTCACCTTTCCAATGTTTGTCTACAAATGGACGAGTAACTATGCGATGGGGTTGTGTTTCATTATTAAAAATAATTTCACCTTTATTGATACGTTCCCGAGCATAAATGCCAAATCCACTTACCGCATTACCCTTCAGTACATATTTTTTTTGTTTTTTATGGTGACGTGCCAGGCCTTCAGAAATAATGTGTTTTAAAAATCCTTTGTGCCCCACACCATCATGCAGCAAAATAAAATCCGCTGATCCTTCGTATCCATCCGTATAAAAAACAGAACAGGTGAAATTCACTTCCAGAAAAAACACTCGATTATCCTCGTCTACTCTGAAATCCATACGGGCGTAACCCACACCACCAAAAGCCTGAAAGATACGTTTGGCTGCCGAGCGCAAGGTTTTGTCCAATGAAAGATCCTGGCACGGAATGTTACAGTCCGGATGTAACTCGGATGTCTTTAAGGCATACGTTTTAAACCAGCGTCCTGCCGGGAATTTATATTCCACTGGCAAAAAAGCAGTACACGTACCGTCCGGCTCTGCATTCGCTGCCACCAGAACTGTAAATTCTCTTCCTCCAATATATTTTTCCACCAACACCTCACCATACTCAGGCAACAATTGACCGACTTTCATGGACAGTTCGGCGGCATCTTTTACTTTAGAATTTTCGTCTACACCCAGACTATCGCCCGCTTTGGCTGGTTTTACAAACAATGGAAAAGTCATCCGATCAGTTACCCGCGCCAAATCAGATATGGTATTGATCACTTCATAGTCCGGGGTATTAACCCCAGCACAATGAGCCACATATTTCATCAAAGGTTTAGTGGGATCATACAATTTTGAGGATGGGCCGGTAAAAGGCAAGTTTAAATTTTCCAAAGTATAAATGACATCTATGGAAGGAACTTCCCATTCCAAATAGCCTTCACACAGATTAATATAAATGTCAAAATTCTGGCGGCTGAGTGTTTTGATTTGTTTGTAAGTGGTAAGTTTATTTATAAACACATGTTCTACCTCGTGTCCCTTGAGCCAGCGGGATAGATTGCGTGGCGGATCATAATCTTGGTAATCGACGTTTGAAGTGGAGTAATCCGGCTGTAATACACAAATCTTCATGTTCTGGTTAAGCTGTGACTTGGATTAAATGTTAATATTTTTTGGTTGGAGCTGGTTTGTCCTGTGCAGTGCATCGACCAATATTTCTTCGATAAGCCCGCTGAAGGTCAAGCCGGCAAAACGCAAAATAGCCCCGATGGAGGTGTAATTTTCATCTTCACTTAGACCGCATTGCGCATTAACTTCCAGCACAAAAATTCTGCCGGTAGATTGTTGTAGCCTCAGGTCTACGCGACCATAGCCGCGCCCTTGCAAGGATTCATAAGCTTTCAAGCTAATTTGGGCAAGTAAGGGTTGTAATTCTTCCGGAGCTGGGGCATAATTATAAATGAATTCATCTTCAGGCATGGAGCTTTCAGCTTCATAGGTTTCCCATAGACGATCGTAGGAAAGAAATTTTTCCTCTTCCGGCAGCTTATCATGAAATACCCGTTCCACCGCCGGATAGACATGTATGTGGGTAGGCAAATCGATAGACCCGGTGATTAAAACGGTATATTCTTTTCCGGCAACAAATTGTTCAATAAAAAGGCCATCCCCGGATAAGGTCCAGCCTTTATAGCCGTGTTGCAGTTCATCTACCCGGCTGAGTAAAGCTTCCGGCGTGGAGACAACATTTTTTACCCCCAAGCCCATGCTGCCGCCTGATACCGAAGGTTTGATGATTAACGGAGCGCCGATATCCTGGAGAATTTGCGCTGCATTAAGATGGCCATTGACCGCCACCCAAGGTGCAGTTGGCACCTCTTTGCTGTCAAAGGTCTTTTTCATCACTATCTTGGACGTGGTGATGTCATAATAATGCGCATCAGCCCCGGTGTAGATTATCTGATATTTTTCCAGAGCAGCAATTACCGAGAGTCCGGGGGCTCCATTCACCTCGTCACCATCACACAAATTCAAAACTAAAGGAAGCCGGCCATTCGAACTGGACTTAATGGAATATATTGTTTCCTCAATGGTACTCATGGTCACCGGCTGCCATTTCCATGGCATACCCAAGCGTGCGAACACCTGAGTATATTCCTGGATACTTTGGCTATAGTCGTAATAATAATGAAGATGAGGGTCTTCTTCCTCCAGATAGGGAGCCAGGACCCACACAAAATAAAGGTCCTTCCAGTTTTCCGTCAGTTGCCTAAGCTGTTCCACCAAAAATAAGGTGCTTTAAAATTTGATAAGAATACGTTCAAATTCATGTTACAATGTTAACACTAAGTTTTCTAAAAAATTCAAATATTTTGCCATTAAAATATAGACTTTAACTAAACCACTTGA
>JAYRWN010000114.1:0-6260 GCA_041917975.1 Saprospiraceae bacterium
GAACAAAACACTTTAATAAAAAAAATATGGTTTGGTAAGGATTAATTACTTCAATTCTTGTTCGGATTCTTTCCCCTCTTCGATGAGGTTACCAATCAGTTTATTCTTACGTACGTTGGTCGCGATGGCATGGACAGCAATACCTGCTGCCGTCACGCCGGCGGCCACCAGGCCTACTTCGTCAGCATTACTTTCGATGCCAAACCCTGGAAAACTGGCCATCTGACGGTAGAATGGTCCATTGTCCCAGAAATTTGCTTCACTGCATCCGATACATCCGTGACCGGATTGGATGGGATAACTCGTGCCGTTATTCCATTTGGTGACGCCACAAGCATTATAAGTCATGGGGCCTTTGCAACCAACTTTGTAAAGGCAGTAACCTTTTTGGGCATTTTCATCATCAAAGTTTTCGACAAAGAGACCGGCATCGTAAAATGGACGGCGGTAACAGGTGTCGTGAACCCGCTTCGAATAAAAAGCTTTGGGGCGGCCAATGTTATCCAATTCGGGGATGCGGTCAAAGGTGACCATATGCACAAGTACGCCGGCCATAACTTCACCGATGGGAGGGCATCCCGGCACTTTAATAATCGGCTTGCCTTTGACGATTTTATGGATGGGTGTAGCCATGGTAGGATTAGGTTTGGCGGCTTGTACACACCCGTTGCAGGCACAACTGCCCCAGCAGATGATGGCTTTGGCGCCGGCTGCGGCTTCCTCCAGCACATCCTTGGCGCTGCGCCCGCCGATGCAGCAATATACGCCATCCGCCGCCAGAGGTACGGAACCTTCTACACACAAGACATATTCACCATAATGATCCTTCATGGTTTTGGCCTTGATTTCTTCAGCCTGATGTCCAGATGCCGCCATTAGGGTTTCGGTATAGTCCAGGGAAATCTTATCCAGGATGATATCTGCCACGATGGGATGGGCTGATCGGATGAAGGATTCGCTACAACAAGTACATTCCTGGAAATGCAGCCAGACCACGGGAACGCGCGGCTTCGCCTGCAAGGCTTGCGCCACTTGGGCCACTCCGGATTGTTCCAACCCCAGATAGGCTGAAATCATGGTACAAAATTTCATAAAATCGCGCCGGGAATATCCTTTGCGCAATAAATCCTGATAGTAGGTTGGTTTCGGGGAAGTCGAAGCAGCCATAACAAAATTTTTAGCAGATGAAGGACAATAAAATTAATTGATGATAATTCCATTAAATTTAATATAATAGATTTCACAAATGTCCTTGCAGTAGTCATTGAAACAGATGATCTTAGTCATTACAGTCACTTTCGGATTTTAATAAATTCGTTCACAAATTTTATTTCAGTTTTATGAAAAAATTACTTCTATTGAGTTTGTTGGCTGCACCAGAATTGGTGTTGGCACATCCCGGTCACGGTTCGTCAGATGGCATCAGCCTATGGCATTACTTGAGTTCTTATGAACACAGCATTGCCCTTGCCGGGTTGATCCTCCTTACAGTTCTGGTAGTGAGGTATCGACACACCTTAAAAAAGACGGCATAACCATGCACGAACTTTCTTTGGCTATGGAAATCATCCGCATTGCGGACGAACAAGCTGCTTTACACCAGGCCAACGGAGTGGAAAAAATATGTGTGGAAATCGGTCAATTGGCCGGTGTGGAAATTGAAGCCTTAAAATTCGCATTGGAACACGGCAGGCAAAATACGGTACTTCAGAATACGGAGATTAATTACCGCATTCTGGAAGGGCGGGGTAAGTGCCAAACCTGTGACCTGGAATTTTCTGTAGACACGTGGTGGGTCAGTTGCCCCATCTGCGGCAGTTCAGCCATTCAGATTGTTCAGGGTGATGAATTCAGAGTGCGTGAACTTACTTTAACTCTTCCCCAACCTTCTGAAAATTAAGCCCTAGCATCATGTTTATCTTAAAATCTCTAAAACCTTAACTATGTGTTCAACCTGTGGTTGTAGCGCGGATGCTCAGGATACGAAAGTGTGGCGGGTCGTAGCTACTCCCCTGCAGCATCGCAATATCCTTAGTGCTTCTCCAGTCATACACGCGCATCATCATCATTCACCAGCGGAGTTTACCCAACTGGTTACTCCGCAGGACCATGTGCAGGTTCAAAAAAAGGTGATCGATCTGGAATTGGATATTATGCGGCGTAATGACCTGGTGGCAGCGCATAACCAGGGCTATTTTGAAGCAAAACATATACTGGCCTTAAACTTAATGAGCTCACCAGGTTCGGGCAAAACCACGCTTTTAGAACAAACCCTGGAACACCTCAAAGCAGACTACCGACTGATGGTGATAGAGGGGGATCAGCAGACAGATCAGGATGCACAGCGCATCGCAGCTACGGGAGTGCCGGTCGTCCAGATCAATACCGGCAAAGGGTGCCACCTGGATGCCGAAATGATTAAAAAGGCGTTGCCGCAATTAGGCGCCGTGGAGTCGGGTATATTATTCATCGAAAATGTGGGTAACCTGGTTTGCCCTTCACTGTTTACATTGGGTGAACATTTGCGCGTGGTGATCATCTCCGTTACCGAGGGCGAGGACAAACCCATAAAATATCCGGATATGTTTCGTTCAGCCGACTTATGTATTTTTAATAAAATAGACTTGTTGCCCTATCTGCACTATGACCTGGCTAAAGCGAAAGCCTTTGCCCTCCAGGTTAATCCGCGTTTGCAAATTCTTGAACTTTCTGCCACCAGTGGCCAGGGTATGCAAACCTGGTATCAATGGTTAAACCACGCTTGGCAAAAAATGATCGTTTGAGGTGGTTGTGAATTAGGGATTTAAATGCGGATGTCGAACCTTTAGGGCTCAAGTTCTTCGAGTTCTCCCATTTTATGCAGATAATCAAATGTTTTTTGTGCTTCCAGTTCGTCCACGATACTAATGGCGACACCCACATGCACCAATACGTAGTCACCTTCTTTAGCTTCAGGAAGCATGGATAAATTAACCTCTTTCAAAATACCGCCAAACGACACCTTACCCTGACGAAACGTATCGTCCAATACGGCATGAATTTCTTCTATTTTCCCTGGTATAGCTAAACACATCGCCGAAACAATTTTTATTTTTTTTAGTCCTAAACTCACACTCTCACTCACACCCAAACTCACACTTTACTACCCTCCGTCACCATCAAGGAGGTTGCCCAATCCACCGAGAATGCTACCTTCTTCCCGACGACGCATCCCACCGCCATAAGCCAGGATACGACTGGCGAGCCTGCTGATGGGCAGCGATTGGAGCCACACTTTACCCGGGCCGCGCAGGATGGCAAAAAACAATCCTTCACCCCCAAAAACCACGTTTTTTATACCCCGGACAAATTCAATGTCAAAATCTACCTGACCGGTATAACCTACCACGCAACCGGTATCCACTCGTAAAGTTTGGCCGGGCAGCAATGTTTTCTCTACGACATACCCTCCGGCATGTACAAACGCCATACCATCTCCTTCTAATTTCTGCATGATAAAGCCTTCACCACCAAATATGCCGGTGCCTAAACGACGCTGGAATTCAATATCAAGGGTTACGCCCATGGCGGCGCAGAGGAAAGCATCCTTTTGCACGATCACCCGTCCATCCAATAAGGCAAGGTCCATAGGAATAATCCGGCCACTATAGGGTGCAGCGAAACTCACTTTACGCTTAAGGTTACCCCGGTTGGTATAGGTGGTCATAAAGAGACTTTCTCCGGTGAGTAATCGTTTACCGGCACCCAACAATTTTCCAAAAAAACCCTGACCCTGATTGGATGTACCGTCACCAAATACGGTGGACATCTCTATATCATCCTCCATCATCATAAACGATCCGCTTTCGGCAATGGTGGATTCCTGGGGATCCAATTCTATTTCTACAAATTGTAGCTCCTCCCCAAAGATTTGATAATCTATTTCGTGATTAATGCGCATGAAATTTCACTTTTATCATTTACTAGCTAAGATAAAGGTATTCTCTCTTCTATAAGGAATATTTCGACGAAAGAAGGGATAACTAAAGCAGAGGTCTCTAGGTGGAAGGCTCCTCGGATTTGTTTTGTCGTTGTACCCTGGCAGCTACCAGAATACCAATTTCATATAAACCATACAAAGGTAAGCCGACCAACAGCTGAGTAAAGGGATCACCACTGGGGGTAATAATGGCCGCCACCACCAACAGTAAAACAAAGGCATGTTTGCGATATTGGCGCAAAAAGGAAGGGGTGATTAATTCAATTTTAGCCAGGATATAAATCAATACCGGCAATAAAAATACTATGCCGGTAGGCAGGGTGAACAGAACCATATAGTTCATATAAGATTCCAGTGTGACCTGATTTCCGGCCACCATATCACTTATCGAATAATTTAAGAGAAATGAAATGGCAAAAGGGGCCATGACAAAATATCCAAACACTACACCGGTAAGAAAAAGAAACGAACAATAAAACACAATGCCTCTGGCCGCTTTGCGCTCGTGCTCATGTAAACCGGGACTGATGAAACGCCATAACTCATAAAATAAATAAGGGAACCCGATAACTATACCGAACCAAAAGGCCACCTTAATATGGGTCATAAATTCCTCGCCCATCACCCGTTGATAAATTTCAATATCCTCGGGTGGTGGCATACATAAATTAGGGGAGATGCTGCAAACGAATTTGAACGTGATGAAATCTGGCCTGGAGGGTGCAAACAGGACCACGTCAAAAATGAAATTTTTAAAAACAAAAGCAATGATAGCAAAAACCAACACACTGACAATACCACGCACGATGTGCCACCGCAACTCCTCCAGGTGATCCAGGAAGGACATATCTTTTTCGGTGTTGGAATTTTTAAAGAAAGTCATTGCTATCGATTTGAGGGCCAAATTTAAACAAACTAATGAGTTACAAGTGAAAGTTACTCGTTAAGGTGATAAGAGTTAGGTTTTTTAGACGAATAGTGGCATCAGCGGCCATTATTATGGCTAAAACAGCTATGTTTTCTATTTCCTTTAACCGCTTTAGAAAATGGTCAAATTTTTGTTGGAATTGTGTTCAATTGACGTCGTAAGAAAACAATATTTACGGGAATTACGTTTTAGCTGCATCTTTGTAATATAAAAGTAGAGACTACATACATGTTTGGTGATTTATTTGGCAATCTGGAAGGTCAGCAAAAAGCCCTTCGTGAAGAATTGAAAAAAAAGAAAATAGTGGTGTCTGAAGCTCAGGGACGGATCACTATCGAAGCCAATGCAGCCCGGGAAGTTCTTAACGTCCGCATTGATGACAGCTTGTTAAGCCCGGATAAACGTGAGGAGCTCGAAGACCACCTCATCATCGCCTTAAATACACTTATGGTCAAAGCCAGCGAAGCGGAAACCAGCCAAATGCAGGATAAACTGCAATCCATGATGCCGGGTTTTGGTGACCTTCTAAAAGGATTTAAACCCTGATTAGTAAGACACATGAGCACAATTAAACCGCAATATCTTCTGATTGGAATTCTTTGGTTGGCAACTCGGTTTGGACTGGCGCAAAGCATATTTCTGGAAGTTAATTTCGACAATTGTACGGCGATGGATAAACAATCCAACCTCGTGGATTCCGTGGCCGGTATGCCAAGGTGTGAATGCGGTGTAAAGGGTGAATCGTTCAAACTGGATGGCCAACGCGACTTTGTTAATTTCACCGGTGACTATAAAAATATCTTTAGCAGTGACTACACCATAAGTTTTTATTTTAAAGTAAGTACTAACTCCACGGGTCAAGCTTTAGACCTCCTCTCCCTGCGGGAAGATTGCGGACTGGATAGTTCGCTCGCCTTTACCTATCTGCCAACCACCAAGGAGGTCAGTGTGGAAATTTATGAAAATGTCAACCGCAACGCCCTGTTAGTAGGTAAGATCGACCCCTCCACCTGCTGGCAACACCTGACGATGGTTCGCCAAGGCGTATTGTTACGTTTATACATTAATGGTAAATTGGCCTTGGAACGACGCAATTCCCAGCCCATTGCCGTCAATAACCGGGGTGTGCTCAGCATCTCCAACAGTCCTTGCCTGGGCTTTGCCGCTCAACGCTTCAATGGCTGGATCGATGAACTGCATATATACCGTGGTGCGCTGGTTGAGAAAGAAGTTCTAGCGTTGTATAATCCGCCGGACCGGATAATTAGTCCGGATACGGCTTTGATCAAAGGCAGCTCATTACAGGTTCGCCTGGCCAAATCGTGTGCTACTTCTTTTCGTTGGTCACCCTCA
>JAYRWN010000115.1:0-3299 GCA_041917975.1 Saprospiraceae bacterium
CCGGCGCGAATCTCGTCGATTAAAGCCCACTGGGCCAAAGAAATGTTATTCATGGATGGAATTTAAAAGAAAGTTAAAAAGTTAAGATAATACTATTTTTATGATAATCGTCAATGTCCAATTACTAACCAAAAAGTGAGCGTTATAAGTTGGGGTGCTCTAGTCAATATACATTTTCTCGTAATTGACGGAGAGTTTGGCGCAGAAATATATTCTCCAACGGCACATAAATTTTGGCTGAACAAACCGGAACTTAATACATGGGAGTGAGCGTGTGCCAACGATTTATTTTTTTGTCCTTGGGACCGTATCGGAGGAATCTATTAACTATGAGTATTATTATAGTTGTGTTTTAAACCGAATTAAACTAATAATGACGTCACTAATTAATGTGATAATAATCCAAAATTATTACCCTAAGCCGAACAAGCCTGAACCATGAGGGGGTGCAAAAAATAACCAATGTCATTTCGACTGAGTCTTCCGATAATTTGATTGTAATTATTTTCTTCATCATGTAAGCAATTATAATAGCAGAGAATATTTATACGAATGGAGAAATCTTTTTTTTGCCAGTTAGAGATTCCTCCGCTATGGTCGGAATGACAAAATGAAATTTTCTAAAAATGACCATAATCTTATGGTCAAGGTAATTACAAATATGAAATTCATTTTTCTAATCTATTCATTAATAATTAATATCGATGTCTCCGCAGCAATCGATTTGACACCAAACATTTTCACCATTTTTGGTCAACATTTTACAGAGGAGGTACCATCGGGTTTGAAATAAATCAAATCCTCTAAACCAATTAAATTTACCAACCTAATTATTGTGCCAAAAATGATCTATATTTTATGGTTAAATTTTAGTAGTCTGCATAAATTAAACCATCTTGGACATTAAATAATTTTAGAAAATGTTAAATGATGAAATAAAACAGTATATCGGGCGGAGTGTGTTGTGCTGGTTAGCCACCTGTAACCGCCAGGGCGAGCCCAATGTATCCCCCAAAGAAATGTTTACCTATACAGATGATCATACGCTGTTAATCGCCCATATTGCTTCCCCCAATTCAGTCAAAAATATTCGCGAGAACCCGCAGGTGTGTGTGAGTATGGTAGATGTATTCGTACAAAAAGGATTTAAGCTGATGGGCAAGGCGCGCTTGATTTTTCCGGGTGAACATGAATTTGCAGAAAAGGCCCATCGATTTATCGCCAGGTTTGGGGAAGGATACCCCATCCGGGCGCTTATAGAAATAACGGTGCAGCGCACTGAACGGATCATCGCCCCTAACTATATTTTAAAGCCAGGAACGACGGAAGAAAGCCAGGTGCGCGAGGCCCTGCGCATTTATAGTGTACAACTTTCCAATAGCGGATTCCCTGGCTTTGAAAATTCGCACTAAGTTTACCTTTTGATCATCAATTGTTTGAACAACATGCGCCTACTTATTTTGAGTCTGACTATTTTGTTTGCAGTCACCGATATTTCCGCACAAGTTGGTGATATCAAACTCCATATTACTCCACTTACTGGAGATTTTTATATTTATACCACTTATAACCTGTATGAAGGAAATGCTATACCTGCCCATGGCATGTACCTGATCACGGCTCAAGGGGCGGTATTGTTTGACACACCCTGGGATACCACCCAGTTTCAACCATTACTGGACAGTATCAATACAAAACATAATCAGCGGGTGGTTTTATGTTTTGCTACGCATTGGCATAGCGACAAAACGGCCGGTCTTGAATATTACCGTCAGCTGGGAATAAAAACCTACACGACGGTTCATACCGACGAATTAAGTAAAAAAAATAATAAAAAAAGGGCTGAGTTTTTAATGACCAAAGATACCGTTTTTCAATTCGGGTCTTATACTTTTGAAACATATTACCCCGGACCTGGTCATACGGAAGATAATATTGTCATCTGGTTTAATAATGAAAAAATTCTTTATGGCGGATGTTTAATCAAAGGAGTTGATGACGACAATCTAGGTTTTTTGGGTGATGGAAATATTATGGAATATGCTGCTACACTGAAGAAAGTGATGAAAAAATACCGAAACCCCAAGTTTATTACCATTGCCCATAATAATTGGACTGATGCAGGTTCATTGAAACATTCTTTAAGGATGGCCAAAAAACTTAGAAAAGAGTCAACAACCGGTAGTAGTTTAGAGTGATAAGATCGCTAGGACTTTCCAGCGCCAACATATAATTAAGCAATGCGCGTTAAAAGTGTATGGTGAGTTTGGAAATTATTTTTCCTGCCGATGACTCGGATTTAACGTTCATCATGGAATGAATCATCACAATTAATCAGGAATTTCAGGACAAACTATTTTTTCTCCCTGACACGACAAGGTATTAGTGGTGAGTTAGAGGGTGGACTTGCGTGTGGAAAATATGTCAATTAATATTACTCTAAAATAATTGGTTAGCAAAATGAGGTGATGCAATAAACACTTATAATTTAACCACACCAATTGCTGTGGGTTGAATTGGTCAGCTTAATTTTTACAATAAAAATGGTCAAGGTATTAACATAAGGCACTTTAAGATTTTTATTCACCCAAAAAGCGACTGGCTATGTTTAAAGGCCGGAAGGTATACCGTTTTTTTACATGATGGCCGCCGCTGCGCAGCAGGATATCGCGCAGGGTCTCGATGACCTCGATGGTGTAGGCACCTTTGTTAATCATCACTCCTTCGGCCATGGCGGCATGAGCCGCATCAATAACTTCGGAGCGGGTAGCCAGCCCTGCTTTATTGAGAGATTCCAGGATCTGGGTGGCATAAATGACGGGAACATGTCCTGCTTCACAAAACCAAAGGATCTGATCCTGAATTTCACTCATCCGCTCGAAGCCAATTTCAACGGCTAAATCGCCCCGGGCGATCATCACCCCTACCGATGATTGGGTCATGCCCTGAAATAATAAATCCGGCAGGCTTTTGACGGCTTCCGGCGTTTCAATTTTAATAATGATGGATAATTGGGGAGCGTTTTTAATGGCATTCTGCAGGGTAGACAGGTCAGCCCGGCTACGGACAAAGGAGTAACCGATCAGATCAGCATGTTTGATGATAAAGGGCAGACACTGGCGGTCATAATCGGTCAGGGCGGAGAATTTTAAGTCTGAGTCGGGAAAATTCATGCCCTTGTTCTTTTTGATAATTGGTTTGGCGCTGGATATCCTGGTCACCAGGAGTTGGGCGGTATCTTTTTGGACCGCATCAACCAAACCTTCCACTAAGCCATCATCGAACAGAACCTTTTCTCC
>JAYRWN010000116.1:0-10156 GCA_041917975.1 Saprospiraceae bacterium
CAGCCGCAGACTGACCGGTTTACAGGGTGGATGATCACCGGGGTTTATGTCCGGTTCAAAGGCGATGTAAACGATCCATTTTCCATCTGGCGAAATGTGTGGAAACCAATTGTTGTATGCGTCAAAAGTTAATTGTTCTTTGCCGGACCCATCCGGTTTCATGCGCCACAATTGCATGGTGCCGCTTTGACTGCCGTTATAATAAATCCATTGGCCGTCCGGGCTATATTCCGGACCATCCACATGACCGAAAGTATGATCCGTGAGTTTAATTTCGGGTCCTCCATTAATATTCTTTTTATACAAGTGGTAGAGCGGGTTGCGGGAAACGGTATCGCGGTAAGCTACGTAGACCACATCCCGGTTATCGGCGGACCAGCCATGCAGGTAGGATGGGGTTTCTTCAGTGATTAATTTAGGCGTGCCTCCGGCCAGCGGTAATACATACACCGTTGATCCCCCGCCTCGCTTACCACTGCGCGAATGACTGATGCCCAAAAGTTTCCCGTCAAAAGAAATAACGTGATCATTGTTGAGCCGGTCAGCAAATCCGGTATTGTGTTTGGTTAAGGGGCCGCCAGAAGTGGATATAGTGTATAATGAGCCTTTCTGGTTAAATAACAACTGTCGGCCATCCGGCATCCAGTTCGGCGCTTCAAACGGGGTGGTGCCGCTATGGATCACTTTGCGTTGACCATCAAATGGAGACATAATTTCCAAGCGGCTGATGAGAGTATCTGCGGAATAAAAATTAAACCCCGGGCGGACCGGATAATCAATACGTACGTTCCACACCACAGTTTCTTCCACCACTTCAGGATGATGGGATCCAATAAAAATGCCGGCGAAGACTTCACCTTTCAGATTGTCCATAGTATGCGACCCGACCACTTGCAGGGGTTCTCCCCAATTGGCCACGCGCATGAAATAGGTGGCTCCCCGGCGTTCCAATTGTATAGTGCGCACCTTGCGCTTGTTAAAAAAGATTTCATCCTCCGGGTCCCGCATATAAGCTCCCCGCAGTACGCGCCATTGCATCGCCGTGAGACCATCACCCACATGATAGGCAGCCGTCATGTGCGCGGCATCCTCATCCAGAGATTCGCGCACCATCCATCCATATTTCCGATGAGGATCACTTCCCGGAGAGGTCATGGCAAAATCAGCAGTTAGAATAAAATCGCCTTTGAGTTTCTTGTGGGCATAATGGAATTCATCCCGGTTAAACCAGATGTTATACCCTGCTCCGCTGATGGTGTATTTTTGTTGGGTTGCATCATAAACCGTGTTCCCTTTAAGTTTAGGGTTTCCGACATCTGTAGCTGCATCAAATACTCCTAAAGGCTGACTGACCAGATTAAACATAAATAAACCAGTTGTTAAACATATCCACAAGACGCGCATGACCAAAACGTTTAGATATTTTTTTGAAAATTGAATAACTCAATTCCACTTTACTCCCGCCTCTTTTATGGTAACTAAACCTGAACATCCGCGGTTCTATTACAAACCAAGAAATTCCTTGAAATTTTTAATTACTCAACTGGAGTGGGATAATGGCTATTTTGAGGAAATTTAAACAAATAAATCGAAAAAAGAATTGAATATCTCTTTATTAGAAGATAATGACTTGGCGGGCATTCCCTCCTTACAACCGCCAGGATGGCCAGATATACTCCCTCCCTTTAAAATGTATTTATCCCAGCCATTTTGTTATCCCCTAAAAATCATGGATCAATCTCGCCTAACCGGAGTCGGTGCGGCGATAATTTTCCATTCCACCGCCTGGTTGGGTCATATCATTGTAGACGAAAAACGCCGCGGCCTTGGATGGGGAAAACTTATGACTGAACATTTGGTGGAGCTTTGCCTAAAAAAATCGGTCACTACCATCAGCCTCATCGCCACGGATCTGGGTTTTCCTATCTATCAAAAATTACAGTTCGTACCTGAAACAGAATATGCTTACTGGCAGGGAACGCCAAGAGAACAACATGCCTTCAACGGAATATACCCAGCCAGCGCTGCAGATTTACCACATTTAGCAGACCTGGACCAGCGGATGAATGCCGAAAATAGAAAACCACTGTTGGACTTGCACGCAAATAATATTATGATTTATAAGACAGATGGCCTAATCCGGGGCGCTTATTGGCCAGAGCTGGGCGAAGGACTTATCGTTGCGGAAGATGAAGAGGCTGGCATAGCCTTGACCTCTTGGCGTGGACAACATCAGCAAAATGCCTCCTTCCCCATCAATAATCTTGCCGCCATGAACTATTATGAACAGGCCGGATACAGGTTTATACGCCAAGCCTGGCGCATGTATTGGGGCAATCCATTAGACTGGTCTCCCACAAAATTATATCATCGTATTGCCGGGAATTTAGGATAACGCAGCTACTAATTAGCCGCAATATGGTCGTAACTTAAAACTCTTTTTAACATCCACCGGTCATTTTGCCATAACCACAGATGGATAAATTTAGCCTCACTGGTTTCATACAATTCTTTTTGCGGTTCACGAATGTAAAAAGTATGTACTCCTTGCTGGATAACTCCATATAATTTACCTTGATTAAATAAAGGAAAAATCTGAAGCGACGCTTCGTTCAGCTTCCGGATCGGTTTAAAATCCATATTTGCACATATGTTTGTACGCACCGATTCCATAAATTGATCTCGAGACTCCATGACTCCAGACTGATCATGGTAAAATTCCAGATCTTGACTGATGTAGGGCAGCAATTCATCCACACGGCATTGATTAAAACATACTTCAAACAACAGGCTATCCATACGTTTTAATTGTTGAAATAAATTTTCATCCGACTGTCCTGACAAATGGCTGGTAGTGTATAAAACGCTACATAGCACTGGCCAAAATTTACCTAATTTCATGGTATTAAATTTTATCAGCAAACCGGCTTCCCAAGCCAGGCCTGTTTTCAAAAACGAAAACCTTGTGAATCTAAAACAATCATCATTAACAATCAAACCGAATTCTCGTTGCAAAAAAGCTTGTTTTTAACTTGTATTATACGTAGCGGATATTTGTTACCTTGAGCTTAACTTACCGCAGACGGTGTGAAAATAAAAGATAACATCATTCAGGACTTTAAAGAGCATGTGTCTTCAGGAAAGGCTGATTTTTTCGCTCGTTATGATATGGAGTTTATCCCTGGCGAACGCGAAGGGATCTATCTGCGGGATATAGCCAATGAACACGAATTAATTAATTTGCACTGCAATGGCGGCGTCTTTAATTTAGGTCACCGTCACCCACAAATCATCCAGACTCTAACGGAAGCCCTGCAGACCATGGATATCGGTAATCACCACTTGCTGAGTATCGCCAGGGCTAGCGCTGCCAAACAATTGTCTTCGCTCATGCCAGGAGACCTAAACTACACCATTTTTGGGGTGAGTGGTGGAGAAGCCACTGACACAGCTATAAAAATAGCTCGGAGTTATACCGGGAGGTCAAAGATTATTTCCATCCGCGGAGGATATCATGGCCATACCGGTTACGCTTTATCCGCCGGGGATAATAAATACCGCGCCCCATTCGGTCCACGTTTGCCTGGTTTCGAACAATGTGATTTTGGCTTAATTAGCTCGCTGAAATCTGCCATGGACGGGAATACGGCCGCCTTTATGATAGAGACCATTCCGGCCACACTGGGTATGCCCATACCGGAATATTCCTATCTGCAAGAAGTCAGTGCTATATGTAACAAACACGGGATATTGCTCATCCTGGATGAAGTGCAATGCGGGCTGGGACGTACCGGTAAATTATGGGCTTTCGAACATTATGACCTTCTCCCCGACATCGTCATCCTGGGCAAAGGATTATCCGGTGGCATCTACCCCATTTCCGCTACGGTCATTCGCTCCCCGTTTGAACGTGTGTTCAATGCCGATCCGTTCATCCACGTCTCCACCTTTGGCGGAGCTGAATTGGGGTGTAAGGTCATGAGTAAAGTGTTGGATATATCCTCCCAGCCTGCATTTCTGGAGCACGTGCAAGCCATGGCTATTTTATTTGAAAAAGGGATTAAAGACTTACAACTAAAACACTCAGGTTTTTTGACCGGCCTGCGCCAGAAAGGCTTGATGATGGGACTGGAATTATCCGATGAAACCTGCGGGCCTTTACTGACTAAGACAGCTTATGACGCTGGATTACTGATGATTTATGCCAACAACGATAAAAAAATCTGTCAACTTTTGCCACCATTGATCATTACACCTCCGGAAGTGGAATTGGTGCTTTCCAAGTTGGATAAAGCTCTGGCCAAGGCCAAACTGCTCAGGCCGTTATTTAAAGCCCAGAAAATTATTTCCAGTTTAAATCCTTTTTCCAAAAAATAACCATGTTAGCCATTGATCCTGCGCTGATCAACGCTTTTGAACAACAGCTAGATCCTCAAAACCTTGGAGCATCCGCCATCAAAGCCAACTTAATTGGGTTTGGGGAAATCTCCTCAATATTTACTTTAGAAACGTGCCCAGGAGTAGTATTTAAAAGGATGCCCATGTTTAATGATGTGTCGCAAGCCAATAAATACCTGGCAACGTATCATCAATATTGTGCCGGACTGAAGCAAGCGGGGCTACGACTTCCCGAAGACAACTGTGTAGTGGTGGAAAAGTCGGAAAGTTTAACTGTGGTTTATTTCGCACAGCGCCAGTACCCTCAGGAGAATATAGCTAATAAACTCATCCATACGTTGCCCATGGACCGGTTAAAACATCTGGTGCAAAAAATCATGACGGCCATTTATGGTGTATGGAATTTTAATCGCCAAAATGAAAACCACCTTCAGTTAGCATTGGATGCTCAATTATCGAATTGGGTTTTTAATCCCCCTACAGATGAGTTGGTTTACCTGGATACGTCCACCCCTCTATTTAAACTACATAGGGTGGAACAATTGGACCCGGAATTGCTATTAACCAGTGCACCGGGGTTTGGTCGCGCAATTATCCGCAAATTTTTCCTTCAGGATGTTATGGAGCGATACTACTCGGAGCGGGCGGTCAATATTGACCTGGCCGCCAATCTTTACAAGGAACAACGACCGGATTTAATTCCATTATTTCTGGAGGAAATAAATTGCAGGACCACCTCCGACATTACTGCCAAAGCATTAGCCACTTATTATGGGGAGGATAAATTTATCTGGCAGTTATTTCTGACTCTGCGTAAATTGGATCGCTGGCTCCACCGGCATGTTTACCGGAAGCCTTATCAATTTATTTTACCCGGGAAAATCAAACGTTAAAGGAGTTTAGGTAACTATTTAATACCAATGACCGCTGCGTTAAAAAGCTTTTAATTCCCTATGACCCAAAAAATGTAGAAGTTCGGTATTATTACAATTTCATAATTAATCAAAGTTAAAATCAGATCATCTAAATGAATGACCGGGAAATTATCATTAGGAATTATGTGGCTGGATATAATGCATACGATGTTGAAAAAATGGTCGCTGATTTTGATGAACATATAATCTTCGAAAACATCCTGGATGGAAAAACTACATTAATTATTACCGGATTAATTGCTTTTAAGATACAAGCTCAGCAAGCTTTAACCTACTTTTCGGAAAGAATGCAGATTATTAAATCCTTCACCGATTTAGAAAGTAGCTGCAAAGTGGAGATTGACTATAGAGCCATTTTAGCCACGGACTTATCTGAAAGTTTAACCAAAGGGCAAGAATTAAAGTTAAAGAGAACATCCATTTTCGAGTTCAATGGTCATAAAATCAGTAAACTAACCGATATAAGCTAGGTCAAATATATTTATCCTCACCACCTGATTCAATCATGATATTAAGTTTTCCAACTTTGGTTTTGGTTGTTTTATAAGTGCGCAATTTGAACTTCTTTAGAAAAAAAAAGTAAGAAGCGGTCGTTAATATTAATCCTGACCACAAGGGCACTAAGAAATTCAGCCAGACGTCCTGCAAATAATCCTGGACCATCACAAAAGCGATCAGGGCCGCAGTCAGGGAAACATACATTTTCGTCAGGTGCTCAAACTGCCACGTATAGCGGCCAAGATTAAGCTGCACCAAGGGTTTTCTGAAGATATGTTTACCGGTGTCCAATATGGTGGTCAACAATAAATACGCACCCAGTAATCCTAAACTGGTGGTCATAAACCAAAACTGGCGCACGCCGTAGCGGTAAGCCGTGTATAAAATATAAGCAGCCAGCACAAAACCACTGAGCACCAACCCTTTTTCAAACCAGGTAAACGGTTTATGGCGTAAAGCACCCAACCGGGTACCCAGCAAAACATAATATAACCCAAAAAGACCAATACACGTGATATGCAAAACATCAAAATACCAACCGGTAATCAGCATCATCAGCCAGGAAAAAAAATACAACTGTCCAACCCATTGATGCCAGCGTCCCCCTTTGTTAGAGATAATTTGAAAAGCGGCAGCAAGCAGCACGATTCCCCCAAAAACAATGTGTGTCAATAATACCATGTCAAAAGCAGCAGAGATGTATATTATGATAAATTAATGGCAGTCCATGGTAGCATTTTCCGGGCCTATGTGTATGGCGGGGCTCAATAAGGGGATACCCAAATTCATCCCCCTCAAAATGAGTATTAAGGCGGCGATAAAAATAAAATACGGTACAATGGACATCAATTTGACCCTTAGAGCGGTGGTCATGTATTGACCGGCATACATCAAGGCTGCCATCAAAGGTATGGTACCTAGCCCAAAGAAAAACATAAGTGCTCCGGATTTGAGAATACTTCCTGTAGCTAAAGCAGAGGCCAGGGCCAGATAAACCAAACCACAAGGCAACCAGCCATTTAATAAGCCTACCTGCAAATAATATCTGCCAGTGCGTGGTCTATTTATCAATTGACCTAGGCGTTGCTGAATAGATTTGGTCCACAATGGTCTGATACTAAAACGACCCTTATAAATGTAGGTGTAAAACAAAAAAAATAACACCAATACCCCGGCACCCATGGATAAGCCCCGTTGATAACCCGCTAAGGCAAATTGGTTACCGATCAGACCTAAAGCCAACCCCATAAGACTATAAGATAATGCGCGGCCAAAATTATACAGCCCGATAGATTGCCAGCGTTTCAATTCACTGTTATGGTTACCGGAAAAACTTAAAGCCAGGGGTCCGCACATACCCAAACAGTGTAAGCTACCCAAAAAACCAATGGATAAACCGGCAAACGCTATGAACGAATAATCCATTAGCTAAATAAGTTAGTTTTGAAAATTATCCCGGTAGGCAAACTTTTCACCGGCATTTTCCCATTCCATGCGTATCTGATATTGAGCCTGGACCAGTTGATTTAGGGGTATTCGAATGATACCACTCGAATCCGGATCGAAGGTAAATGTGCGATCTTTTGATTTATCAGAAAAACAAATAAATTCAATTTTACCTACATTGCCGGGGGCGGTGGCACCGGAAGGAAATTGTAGCTGTAAGGCATCCGCATTCTTTTTAAATTGAATTTTTTCCGGTAGTGCAGCCAAATTTTGATGACCATCCAGAATTTTTTGGTACTGGAGTTCTTTTTCGTAATAGTGATCATCGATGAGTTCATTGGACTGTTTGAACGCTATGTAGACCATGAATAGAATCAACCCGATGAAAATAATATAGGTAAATAATATTTTATACCCCCAACTCATGATATCTTTATTTGAATGGTCCCAGAAACTTAAACTTAACCGTTTGCAGGTTGTCTTGTTCTTTAAAAACTCCCAATTTTACATTTATGCTGCGTTTGGGGATATCCTGGCGTGCAATGGTCATAAAAAATTCTACTTCATTAATCGCTTCAGGTTTTAACATATGTTGTCCAATCATTTTAATGGTCCCGGGCGGATCAATCATGCGCAATTCCACATGTTCTTCCAGCCTGTTTTTATTAATGATTTTAGCTGTAAATAAGTTACTGATGCTGTCTTGTCCGACCTCCTGGTACAACTGTCCGGGTACTCGCCTGACATACATATCAATGCTGCGAATCATGGCAATGCGATAACCAATGAACCCTAATAATACCACCAGCAGGGCGGTATAAGCTTTCATACGGTTATTAAAATGGAATTTACTCTTTCCGGATATTTCATTTTCCGAAGCATACCTGATGAGGCCGCGTTGAAAACCCACCTTATCCATGACTTCATCACAGGCATCGATACAAGCGGTGCAACCTACACACTCCATTTGCACCCCATGCCGTATGTCAATACCGGTCGGGCAGACGTAAACACATTTTTTACAATCGATACAATCCCCGGTCGTACGTTCCTGACCTTTAGTCAATTTGCCGCGAGGTTCACCACGCAAATAGTCGTAGGCAATTTGCATAGTGTCTTTATCAAATAACACGCCTTGCAACCGGCCGTAAGGACATATCGTGGTACAAACGATTTCCCTGACGAAGGCAAATACACCATAAAATAACAGGGTAAAAATGATCAGCCCACTGAATAATGCGATGTGCTCGGATAACGGCTCGGCAATGATGCGAAACAATCCGTCTACGCCGACTATATAGGATAAAAAGGTGTTGGCGATTAAAAAAGAAATGATAAAAAAGATGCTGTGTTTAAGGACCTTTTTAAATAATTTTTGCCCGGTCCAAGGCCCGTCGTTAAGTGAACGTTGTTGATTAGGTGAACCTTCAATCCACCATTCGATGCGCCGGAATACAAACTCCATAAACACAGTCTGAGGGCAGACCCAACCACAAAACAAACGCCCATAGATCACCGTAAAAAGGGCGATGAAAATAATCGAAGTAATGGTCGCGACAGCGAAAATAAAAAAATCCTGAGGCCAAAATATTTTGCCAAATAGCACAAATTTAGCGTCGGCAAAATTGAGCATAAATAAGGGTTCGCCATTGATTTTTATAAACGGCATGGCGAAAAAAATAACCAGATAGAAGATATTCAGAATATTGCGATAATTCGTATACCGCCCGGACGGTTTAAGGGCGAACACCCATTTGCGTTCGCCCTTTTCCGTCACTGTACTAATTCTGTCCCTGAATCCCTCAGCATGTTGGAGATCCTCTTTATTCATTTATTATTTTTTAGTCGTATCAGCTGGAGCAACAGCCATTGTATCGGTTGTGACAGCCATAGTTGGATCTTTTACGACTGAGCCTTCTGAAGCGGCACCTTCTTTATA
This sequence comes from Saprospiraceae bacterium, assembly GCA_041917975.1. GTDB lineage: Bacteria > Bacteroidota > Bacteroidia > Chitinophagales > Saprospiraceae > JAYRWN01. The sequence continues at coordinate 9,217 of JAYRWN010000116.1, forward strand.
TAAAGTTCCTTGTGGTTCCTTACCCCCGGCCACATTGGTACCTCCAATGGATTTTAGAAAGGAGGATACTTGTGCCATTTGTGTCGAGGATAACGTGGAGGACCAGGAAATCATCCCCTTTTCCGGTACACCGTTTTTGATGGTAGTAAAGATATCCTTGACAGTGCCTCCATGAATGTAATAGTCATCGGTCATGTTCGGTCCAACGGCATTCCCTTCACCATTAGCCCCATGACAAGGCACACAGTTGGTGGCGAAAATTGTTTTTCCAGCTTCCAGGTCAGCGGCTTCGGATAACATAACCACATTATTCTCATCAATAGCCCCTCCATGTGCTTCCTGATAAGCTTTGATGGCCGCTTCAGCTTCCGTTACTTCTATCTGATACTCCTCCGCCATGAGCGGCGCAGAATGAGCTACATGATAGCGGTATAAATAAACGATGCTGAATAAAATAGTCCCTAAAAAAGCGGCGGTGAACCAAGGCGGTGTGATATTATCCAGCTCACGAATGCCATCATAATCGTGACCTACATCGAGTGCACGTTCCTGGGACATCGGCTTAAACGCATTTAGTTTATCCCAGAGAGACTGCGTTTCCGGAGTATCGGCTTGAGCCCCCGCTTTAAGTCCGGTATATATACGCATCCACCTGAACATAAAAAACAGGATGGCTATCAAGATAATGTTTACAAATATTAGTACCCATCCCATTGCACTTAAACCGGCAGCTCCTGTGGCTGGCTGAGCCAGGAGGGATGTACTGCCACCCATAGACAAAACGGCCAGAATCAATAATTTTGCGGCTGATTTTTTACGGGCATAATAGACTTTCATGGCCGAGTTGAGATAAGTGCTCATGATGACAATGACCACGGCCAGGGCTATGGCCATACCCAGTAAAGCAGTTTCCAAGCCTGATTTGGCGGCAGGCGCCGCA
>JAYRWN010000117.1:0-4178 GCA_041917975.1 Saprospiraceae bacterium
ACAGGTACCACCTTTGTCATCAAAATTCCATCATAATCATGATTCTCGTCCACGCATAAACTTTAGTCTAAGAAAAAAAATGAAGATAAGAGCCATAGGCTTGTTATTCTTTCAACTGCGGACTTTAGTCCGAAGGTCAGAGGAATAATCCTGGTGGTGAGAGCTGTAGCCTCGGCAATTTTTTAACTGCGGACTTTAGTCCGTTGGTTAGAGCAAGAATAATAGTGGTGAGTGCCATAGGCACGAGCTATATATAAAAATAACTCGACCATCAATGGGTAAAACCTGAAGAAAAAAATCCAGAGCCGGAGGCTCGCTAATTCTTTTAACCATTTGACATCAAAATGCGAACATAAATATCCCGATGACTGGACAAATACGGAATTTGAGTCTATATTTGTCCATAATTCGTTTCAAATGATCGATCGAATAGCAGCGGAACGACTCAAATATCTGTCTAAAAAATTTCGCAGTGTAGCTGTAGTGGGACCACGGCAAAGTGGTAAATCTACACTTTGCCGGGCCGTATTTCCTGAATATACCTACCTTTCTTTGGAGAATCCTGATATCTCAGAATTTGCCAACAGTGACCCACGCGGGTTCTTGACACAAATTAACTATGGAAATGGTGTTATTCTTGATGAAATTCAGAAAGCCCCTCGTCTTTTTTCCTATTTACAACAGGTCCTTGATGAGACAAAAATGAAAGGCCGGTTCATTCTTACTGGTTCAAACCATTTTTTGCTTCAGGAAAATATAACCCAAACCTTATCCGGTCGAATAGCCTATTTACAACTGTTGCCTTTGTCATTGGCAGAATTAAAAGCGAGCAATCATCTTCATCCTGATTACGTAGATCATCTGATCACGGGAGGTTATCCTGAAGTGATCGCAGAAAATATTAACCCTTCCGATTGGTTTCCAAATTACATTGGTACTTATATTGAAAGAGATGTCAGACAACTCAAAAATATCAATAACCTGTCGTTGTTTCTTAAATTTTTACGCATGTGTGCCGGACGAACCGGACAAATTTTAAACATGGCTTCGCTAGCCAACGATTGTGGTATCGACCAAAAAACGGTTGCAGCCTGGTTGGGAATATTACAAAGCAGTTTTATTGTTTATTTACTGAAACCATTTTACCAGAATTTTAATAAAAGAATCACAAAGTCTCCCAAGCTCTATTTTTATGATACCGGTGTGGCTTGTTCTTTATTTGGCATAAAAATCTCTGAGCAAATTACCCTTCATCCCTCCATAGGTGCTTTGTTTGAAAATATGATCATCAGTGAACTGCTCAAAACCAGATTCAATGCTGGTGATGTAGACAACCTTTATTACTGGAGGGATAAGACGGGACATGAGGTAGACATTATTGCAGAAGATGGTGAAATTCTAACTGCCATGGAAGTAAAGGCGGGTCAGACAATAAGTAGTGAATTTTTTAAGGGGCTTGAGTATTTTTCGGCGTTAACGACAACGGAAATGAAAAAAATCGTGATTTATGGAGGGCATCAACCTCAGTTAAGAAGCAATGGGATTGTTGTAAAGCCCTGGAATATTTTTTAATTTCTTTTTTACTTTTATTAAATTCTTGACCATTTTTTGGAAAAATATTTTGGTGGAACAATTAAAATTCGTAACGACATCAAAAATTTTCGTCCAAGACAATCAAGTTAAATACAAAGACATAACAGAAAAAATTATAGGAGCTTAAGTCTTCAAATTGCACTTGACTGTTGCGTCGCGCGATTTGAATTCCAGATATGTAAAATCCTACAAAAATGGAATCCATGTCCATATTTGGCATATCTTTACAAAAATGGAATTGAAATGATTACCCGACACCTGCTGCCCCAGGCCCAATCTACCCTCTCACAATTCAGGGCTTTATGCATAACCGGTCCGAGACAAAGTGGTAAGACTACGCTTGGTAAACAATTGTTCAATGGAAAGGCGTACGTAAACTTCGAAAACCCAACGGTTCAACATGAAGCGGAACTTTATCCTGAAATTTTTCTTAAGAAATACAGTCATGGGGCTGTCCTGGATGAGGTACAGCGGGTGCCGCATATCTTTCGGTATTTACAGGAGATATTGGATACTAACCGGAAACGAGGTCAGTACATCCTGACGGGGTCGAATAACTTCTTATTGCAGGAAAAGATATCACAATCGCTTGCGGGCCGCGCAGGGTACCTTTCGTTGCTACCATTGAGTTATGCCGAACTTAGTCAAGCCAAAATGGCACCTGATGATGTGCATAAACTTATTCTAACAGGCGGCTATCCTGAAATCTGGAATGAATCACTTTCACCCGGTATATGGCTTGAAAGTTATATACAGACGTATGTTCAGCGTGACGTCCGTCTTCTTCGCAACATCACCAACCTTGCCGCTTTCACAAAATTTATTTACCTAACTGCAAACTATGCCGGCCAGATTCTTAACCGTGACGAGCTGGCGAAAAAAACAGGTGTGGATACAAAAACCATTCAAGCGTGGCTGGGTTTGCTGGAAAAAAGTTACCTTATCTTTCTATTGCAACCATGGCATCACAACATGAATAAGCGGATAGTGAAAAGTCCTAAGCTCTATTTTTACGACACCGGGTTGTTGTGTCATCTCCTTGGCATTAAAAGCCTGAGTGCTCTTCAGAAGAGTAACGTCTTCGGTTTTATTTTCGAGAATTGGATCATCACAGAAATAAAAAAGAACAGCCATAACGCAGCGCTTAACGAACCCATGTATTACTTCCGTGACAATTTAGGGAATGAAGTGGACCTGATCCTGGAGAGAGAAGGGCAACCTACTGCAATCGAAATCAAGGCTGCGGCTAAACCCAACAGCGCCATGCTGCGGGGATTAAATTTTTGGAAGCGGAATCAACCAAACGGAACTGGCATCTTGATTCATCGCGGATCATCTAACGAAATGATAGACAACCAACTAAGTCTGGTGCCTTGGACGGAGGTCATTAATCTTTAATTAACAGACATGAAAGCATTAATCCAACCTTTTATTACTACTAGACCGATCGGGCAGTGGACCGGCTTGGGCTTGAGTCTGGCATACGCTATTGTAAAGGCACATGGTGGGGAGTTTAATGTGGAAACGAATGAGGGAATTGGAACAGATTTTAAAATTGTATTGCCTGTGTAAGCAAGACAGATTTGAAGATAGAAGAAGAAATATGAATATCGTTCGGCAGAACGCAACTTGATAGTATGAAAAAACTGATTATATGTTTATGTATGGCCTGTATTGCATTACCATCTCAGGCGCAAAATCCTTTTGCCCGTTACAAAGTGGAGCATTACGATTCAAAGAACGGGATGCCTAATGATTTTGTGATGAATGCGTACCAGTCAAATGATGGTTTTATCTGGCTGAACAGTTATTCCGGTTATATCCGGTTTGATGGTAAACAATTTGTCACATTCAATTCCAGCAATACCCCTGCTTTTAAAGCAGATAATAGCAACAGTCTATTTAGCGAATCGGAAGACAGTACGCTATGGTTCCCTAGCCAGGGATCAGGGTTAGTTTCTTATAAGAAAGGACGCTTTGCCAGTTACCTAAAGGAGCACCCATCATTAATGCTTTTAAGCAAAACAAAAAAACAGGAGTTGATTTTAAACCCCGGCGGAACCGACTCTACAGGGCTGCTGATTGTATTCAACCCAAAAACTAAGAATTATTTTACCATAAAGTGGGAAGATTACAGAAAATATCGTGATGACACTTATAGTGTCAATTCCACCGCGAGTGCTGAATGGTATATGTCAAATGCCAGAGCCTATCACAAAGATAAAAATGACTCATCCGATTTATGGCGTGAGGCAGCAGGTCTTTCACCGGATATATTCGTTACCAGTATTTTTAAAGATAGCAAACAAAGAACCTGGCTTACTTCTTCAAATGGCATTTTTTTATGGGATGGAAAACAGTTTAATCTCTTTCCCGGCCTGGAAAAGGTGGATGTAGTTAGAGCTAATCCCAGTTTTGCTTATATAGCCGAAGATGCTGATCAGGGTATATGGACTTCAGTTGGTAATGGAGTTGCATACTTACCGGCCGGAAGCGAAAGGTTCTATACATTTCCCCGGCAATACCTGAACATCCAGGTACTTCATAATATTACCATTGACAGGGAGCAGAATATCTGGCTGGCT